>JAUIHJ010000489.1 GCA_030432015.1 bacterium | reverse complement strand
GGGAGCGACTTGAAGATCGCTATCGAGAGCGTCTTGAAAGGGCCGCAGTTGACATTGCCTGCCGGGCATTCGATTGTGGACAAAGCGGGACACCAGCGGGATGCCGTTCGAATCAAGTGGTATGAAGAGCCCGTGGGGCGAACGTATCGCGGTTTTCATCTCGGCTCGGATGAAGTCCCCGATGTTGCGATTGACGCCAGCTCGATTGACGGGATGACCGCGTATCCCGCCAGCGCGCCACCAGTTTTTGTGGGACATTATTGGTTGACTGGGATTCCGTCACCGCTGTCGCCGAATGTCGCGTGTACGGATTACAGTGTCGCCAAGGGTGGAAAGTTGGTCGCCTACCGTTGGGAGGGCGAGTCGGTGTTGAGCGCCGATCGATTTTGCTGGGTCAAGCACTAGCTGGCCGAGCGCGATTCAGCAGCGCACACCCGTCAAAGGGACACCCCGTCAGCGGGACAGGCACCTTTTTCGCCGACAGGCGGTTTTTCCGCAGTTGAGTCGAATGGGCGGCGAAAAACGAGCCGGTCCCGGATGGTCGCCGAATTGCACTCGGTCATATAGCTGGCCAGCCTGACGTTGGGGTGTCGGCGTGCTGCCCATCGGAGCGCGGCCCCAGCAGCCGAGACGATTCACCAACCAGGCTGGTTTTGTGCTTGGGATTGGAGCGTCGCAGCGCGTCAAATCGCGCGACTGAGTTCTTTCAACTGAACGTTCAGAATATGGTCGTTCTCCGAGTAGTCCACGGGCACTTCGATTAAATGAACGCCTGGCGTGCCGAGGCATGCTGACAGGAGCGGCAACAGTGTTTCGCTCGCCGCGACGCGATGCCCTTGGGCACCATAGCTCTCCGCGTATTTGACGAAGTCCGGGTTGCCGTAATCGAGCCCGAAATTTCGCAAACCCATGTGCGATTGCTTCCACTTGATCATGCCATAGGCGTCATCTCGCAGTACGAGGATGACCAAGTCCAGGTTCAACCGCACCGCCGTCTCCAATTCTTGCGAGTTCATCATGAAGCCGCCGTCGCCGCAGATGGCCATCACCTGGCGATCGGGATGAACCAGCTTCGCCGCCATTGCCGACGGCAAGCCGGCGCCCATGGTTGCCAACGCGTTATCCAGCAACACTGTGTTCGGGGAGACGGCTTTGTAGTTGCGGGCAAACCAGATCTTGTAGATGCCGTTATCCAGGGCGATGATGCCGCGATTCTGCACCGCTTGGCGGACATCGGCCAGCAGTCGCTGCGGGTAGATGGGAAAGCGATTGTCGTCGGCGCCAGCAGCCACGCTTGCCTCGGCCGCTTCGCGGACCGTCATGAATCGCGAGAAGTCCCAGTGCGATTGCGGCTGCAATTCGCCACCCATCCGCCAGATGGCGTTGGCGATGTCGCCGACGACCTCGACCTGGGGAAAATACACCGGGTCGACTGTGGCGGACGAAAAGTTGACATGGATCACCCGCACACCATCGGGATGCATGAAGAACGGCGGCTTCTCGACGACATCATGGCCAACATTGATGATCACGTCCGCCGCCTCGATGGCCCGATGTACAAAGTCGTGCGCCGAAAGCGCCGTATTGCCGAGGAATCGTGGGTCGCGTTCATCGATCACACCCTTGCCCATCTGTGTGGTGACGAAGGGAATGCCGAGGTCGGCGACGAACTTTCGTAGCATGTTACAGGTGCGTTTTCGATTTGTACCGGCGCCAACAAGGAGGAGCGGCGACCTTGCTTCGCGAATCATTGCGACGGCGGCTTGAATGGACTTCTCTTCGGCGACAGGTCGGCGGACGAGGCTGGCAGGAATCGGTAACGCGTCGACTTCCTCCGCGGCGATATCTTCGGGCAACTCGAGATGCACCGCCCCCGGCTTCTCCTCTTGGGAAAGTCGCATCGCTTCGCGAACCCGCGACGGGATGTTGGCACCGCTTACCAGCTGGCGCGTGTATTTGGTCAAGGGACGCATCATGTCGACGACATCGATGATCTGGAACTGCCCCTGTTTGCTCGATTTGACCGGTTTCTGCCCAGTGATCATCAGCATAGGCATCCCGCCCAACTGCGCGTACGCGGCCGCCGTCACGAGGTTCGTGGCCCCTGGACCAAGTGTGGAGAGGCACACACCCGTCTGCCCGGTCAATCGTCCGTAGGTGGCTGCCATGAAGCCAGCGGCTTGTTCGTGCCTGGTGAGGATCAACCGGATGCTGGACCGTGACAAGGAATCGAGCAGGTCGAGGTTTTCTTCACCGGGGATGCCGAAGATGAATTCGACGCCTTCGTTCTCGAGGGCTCGGACAAAGAGGTCGGACGCTTTCATGACGGTGCCTTCGGAGGCCCCCAGCGGGAGCTTCGTTCACTGGGTTCGAAGATTTGCTGGCGGTGAGTCGTGTTCGGTTTGATGGTCTCGAGTACGAACCAGTTTAGCAGGCTGGACCTGCGAGCGGACCGATGTTGCCGTGATCGACACGGAGGGGCACAAACCGTCGGCCGTTGAGGGGAGTCACCGTTCACCCATCGCGTGCCTCTGTCGACCGATCCAAGAACGCTCTATAAAGGTCCACAACGCTGCGGGATCGATCGACCAACGAACCACGGGAGAAAACCGGGCATGGCATGGATATTCCTGATTATTGCGGGCTTCATGGAATGGGGCTGGCCGGTTGGTTTGAAATATGCGTTTGACGAACGTGGGTTTCATCTCTGGCCGGGGCTCGGCGCCTTGGCGTCCATGGTGGCGAGCGGGGCATTTCTGCTGGTTGCCCAACGGACGATTCCCATGGGGACGGCCTACGCGGTTTGGACGGGTATTGGGGCTGTGGGCGCGTTCGTGCTGGGGATTGTGCTCTTCAAGGAACCGGCACAGTTGATGAGATTCGTGTTCGTTGGAATTATCATCTTCGGGATTGTCGGGCTAAAACTGGCGTCGGATCATTAAACCGAAGTTGCCATCCCAACGGCTCGCAGCGGCGGCCATGACCACGACCAGAACACGATGGCCCTTTGGGCTCACGCACTCGGCAGGGCGAGGCGTTGCTTGACGCCAGTTTCAGCCGAGAGGCGGGCTGGGACGACGCTCAGGACAGGACGCCGGCGTAGACATCGCGCACGGCCTGCCCCGAACCGCCCGGCGAGAACATGTCGTGAGCGAGTTGCGCGCCCCCTTGGCCCAGCCGCTCGCTCAGCCTGCGGTCACGTGCTAACCGGCGAATGGCTCGAGCCAGCGCCGCGGGATCACGCGACGGCACCAGGATGCCTGTGTGTCCGTCGCGCACGACCTCGGGAGTCCCGTTGACCGCCGTGGCGATCACCGGCTTTCCGCTGATCATCAACTCGACGGCCGTGGTGGGAAGTCCTTCGTACAGCGACGGAAGAATTCCCGCATCCATTTCACGCAGCCATGGCCAAACCTGTGACTGCGAACCGACAAAGTGGACCATGTGGGTAAGGCCGGCCTGCTGCACCTGGTGTCGCAACCGAGCGCGGAGTGGCCCGTCGCCGATGATCACCAGGGCAACGTTTTCGCCCCGCATGAGTTGCAGTGCCGAGATCAAGTAGCGTAGCCCCTTCTGGCGGGTCAGTCGTCCAGCGAATCCCAACAGAAACGTATCGGGCGCGATGCCAAGTCTCCGACGCACCAGGATCGGTTCCTGCGGTCCTTGGCTGGGAGAACCAAAGGCGTTGTACACCATATGGAGCGGTGGGCAGTTCGTGCGGTACCAGGCGGTCAGCTCACGCTGCGTATGTCGCGAAACGGCAATGATCGCGTCGATTCGTTGCCTCCACCGTGACGTCGCGCGGCGGAGTACCCATGGTTCGCGTTGGGGATCGCAATGCGCATGGACCACCACGCGTGCAGGAATCCGCGGCCGCATCCACAATGAGGCGCAGATGCTCTTGGCGAGATGGGCATGCAGCACGTCGATCTTCTGGTCCTCGATGACTCGAACAAGGTCGTGCATCGAGCGAAAATCCCAACGGCGACGTCCCAGGATCTGCAAGTGCAGCCCATTGATCGACTCGAAACGAGGAGCCAGATCGGTTTTTCGACCCAGGCTCATCACATGTAATGCGTCACCCGGTTCCGGCCAGGCCGACAGCAGATCGGCCAACGTGGTCTGAGCGCCGCCCAGGCCGAGATGATCAATCACATGCAGAATTCGCATTCGAGTCAACCTGTCGTCGGTTCCTTGCCCGGTGGGAATATTACCGGGAAATGCCTTCACAAAACCGTTTGCGCTGGGGCGGCAGAGATCTGCATGCTGCGCCGGTTTCGCGCTGCGCAGCGCGACCGTCCGTAACGCGATGCAAACCATATGCCTTCGTCGTGGGCGGAATGATTGCCGCAGTTTCGGCTGTGCGGCGACTGAAGTGGGTTGTTTTTTGGCATCATGGTGCCAGTCGACGGTGTTGTTTTTCACCCAGCCTGGTCGCGGCAAATGCCCGCAAGAGTAAGAGATGGGAACCCTCGCGTGACTCGGTCGCCGCGACGCGGCTGAGCCGCACCGTGGTGCGAGGCTAAGGCATGCGGCGATGCGCGCGATGGCCTCCGGATTATGCCACGCGTCTGACCTGCGACGATTGTCCCAGTTTCGACACTTCTGGAGTGCACCGTGAGGGCGTTGCCGAGCGTGCCACCGGTGTGGTTCGCAATCCCGGCAAGCTCGTTATCTTCGGCGTGACTTAACACTCCGGCGTTAGGCTAGAGCGCGTCGGTGCTGGTCGACGATAGTCGAAACGCGGATCGGTCGGTCTTGTTCGTTTCGCGTGCAGCATGTCGCCGGGACTGGCGACGACAGGAGGTGCGGCCCTTGAATTTTGTCTCACGGCACTACGATGCTCAGTACTTCTCTCGCGTGATGGCGCCCCTGATGCGCGATGACGAGTACTACCAGCTCAAGTCTGTGTGCGCGGCGGTCACCTATTTTGGTCGCTTTCCCCGGCCCTACGGGAGAATCTTGGAGTACGGTTGCGGGATTGGGCAGAACATTGCCAACCTGGAGGGTGCGGTGGGCTACGATATCAGCGCTGCCGCGACACTCGAATGCCAGCGACGCGGTGTTGCCACGATCGCGCGACGGGACGATATTCCGCGCCAGCATTTCGACTATGTGCTCTGCCGGCATGTCCTGGAACACGTAGAACAACCCTTGGCGCTGGTCCAGGAGTTACTCGGCTATCTGCGCGACGAAGGTCGACTGATTCTCGTTGTCCCTCAAGAGCGACATCGGCCTGCCTCCTTCGATCCCGACGTGAATCGACATTTGTATTGTTGGAACTTTCGCACGATCAACAACTTGATCTGGTCGGCAGGCGGTGTGTCGGTATTCAATCGCGTGGAACCCATGTTCGGCCGACGTATTCATCTACCCCTCCAACCGCTACGGCGAATGTGTGGCATATCCGCGTACCTGCGGTTGGCCCGCGCGGCGGGCTGGCTGATGAACGAGCCTGAATTGGTTGTGCATTGCCGAAAGCGAGGAGCCGAAACGGTGCCGACAACCTAAATGACCGAGTGCAATTCGGCGACAATCCGGGCGCGGCTCGTTTTTCGCCGCCCATTCGATTGAACTACGGAAAAACGGACTGTCGGCGAAAAATGGTGTCTGTTCCGCTGACGGGGTGTGCGCTGCCGAATCTCGCTCGGCCATTGAGTGCAGCCAGAAGTAAAGGTTGAGCAGGACAGGCGGCAGATCGCGGCCTGGAGTGTGAGCGTGCGACCTTGCGTCGTACTCAATCGCCGTAGGCATGGCAGAGAAGTGGATCGTATGTCGGATAATGGTGACCTTGGGTTGGCACTCAAGGCTATTACATGACGCCGCTTGGCGGCCAAGAATTGCCACGTAGCCTGAGTGCTATGGTGGGCAGCGCAAGAGCAGGACGAAATGGCAATCCCGTTTTTCAACGTCTTCAAGCCGACTCCCCCGCAGTATGGCCGTCGTCGTAGCCTGTGGTTTGGATTGTGGGGACTCCTGTTTGGAACACCTGGCGACGTGCGCATGATTCGCTATCGCCTGGGTGAACTGGCCGCTCATTGGATTGGTGATTGCTGGGTCGGCGAGGATCTCAAACTGTGGTTGCGCGACGAAGCCTTTCTGGATGCTTACCGTAAATTTGAGCCTCGGAATCTCAGGTCCGCGGAACGCAAATACGTCATTGTCGAACTGGTCCGCTCGTTGGCCGAGTTGCCGGGCGATACGGTTGAATGCGGTGCACTGGCCGGAGCGACATCCTATTTTATTTGTCGCGAACGGCCGCATACCACGCACCACATCTTCGACTCCTTCCAGGGTTTGCCGGCGCCGATCAAGCAAGATACGCCGGAGTCCTCCGGAGTTCGAGCCTGGCAGCAGGGGGAGTTGAATTCCTCCTTGCAAACGTTGCAAGCCAATCTGGCTGAATTCGAGCGAGTCGAAGTGTATCCAGGGTGGATTCCGCACCGCTTCAACGCCGTTGCCGATCAGCGCTTTAGCTTCGTTCATATCG
>JAUIHJ010000488.1 GCA_030432015.1 bacterium | reverse complement strand
GCCATGCAATCGATGGCCAACGCCGTGGTCAAGACAACCGAAAAGTTGGTCCGCACGCAGACCGACCAGTGGCATTCGACGATCAATCATGCCAACGACAAATGGAATCAGATGCTGAAACTGTCCGGCGAGACGGTTCGCAGTTCGCTGACGGAATCGCTCGACGCATCCGTGCAGAACCTCAGCCAATCACTGGCCAAGGCTCATGCGGAGACCGACGAGAAGATGGGAATGCGGTGGGAACAGTGGCAAACAGCGCTGTCGGCCAACGCTCGATTATTGCATTCCCAGCAGCAGGAACTTGTGCGGCAGGGAGAGATCATGTCCAAGGTGCTGGACGCCACCGGCACCGTCACGTCGCTGGAACAGGCGCTAAACAACAACCTCCACGCGTTGGCCGGAGCCAAAAACTTCGAGGACACCGTGATGAGCCTCGCGGCCGCGATCCACTTACTCAATTCGCGATTGGCGCCCGCCGACGATTCACAGTACCGCGTCAACCTGCGGCCACCCGTGGTCGAACCAGCTTCCGGGCGTCCGGCCGATGGTCCCCTGCGTGAAGATGCCAAGTCGGTCGAAACACAGCCGGACGCATCCCAGGCGGCCGACACACAGCAGGAACGTGCGGCATGACGCGGCGAATCTACCGCAAATCCAAAGTCACCGTTTCCCTGTTTCCGTTTCTGGCGGTACTGGTCTGTACGATGGGTGCGCTCATTGTGTTGCTGGTGCTGGTTGTCCAGCAAGCGCGCGTACAGGCCACCGTGGTTGCAGACGTCGGCCCGTCCGCCGAAGAGTTGGCCGAAGCAGAGCAACTCAAGCTGGTGCGTGAAGACAACCAATGGCGTCGTGAAATTCTGGAGCAACAGCGCCAGGAGATGGCCGCGCAACAGGGCGACCATCGATTGCAGCTCAGCCATCTGGAAGATCACATTCGGCGTCTGGAAGACAAGTGGCGGCAGCTCCAGGCGGACGCCCGGAACCTCACATCCGAGGCGACCGACACGCAGACACTGGCCGCGGCGGAAGCCGAAATGGCGCAACTACGGAGTGCGATCGACCAGGCCCGCGAGGAATTAGAGGAAGCCAAGCGGGACGCTGAGCTGCGCCCACGGTCGTTCGCCATCGTTCCCTACCGCGGCCCGCATGGCACGCACCGCCGCCCGATTTTCGTTGAATGCACCGAACAGGGTATTGTCCTGCAGCCGGAAGGTCTGATCATTACCGGCGCCGACCTGAACGGTCCCTTGGGCCCCGGTAATCCACTCGACGCCGCCCTGCGGGCGACACGCGAATACCTGGTCGCCCACGGCGTGGTGGAAGGAGAATCCGAACCGTACCCGTTGCTGGTCGTCCGCCCTGGCGGTACCGAGGCTTACGCGGCCGCCCGTAACGCCATGAAATCCTGGGACGACGAATTTGGTTACGAGCTGATCGAAGCTGACGTCAAGCTCGCCTATCCGGCGGCGGATCCGGGCCTGCGGAAACGAGTGGCCAAGGCGTTAGCGGATGCGCGCCAACGCCAGGAATTGCTGGCCGCGGCCATGCCTAGCCAATTTGGCGGCCGAGGCAGCGGTGCCGGCGGCGGGGGCGGCTTCGGCGGTGGCGGAGGTTTCGGCGGTGGTGGCGGCATGGTCGCAACCCCCTATCGCGGTGGATTCGTACCGGCCCACCAAGCGAGCAGCGGCAGCGGTTCGAATGGCACAGGCGGCCCAACCTCGCGAGATGCATCGGAGACAGGGGAAAATATGGGTGGCCCCAATTCAATGGGTGGCCCCAATTCAATAATGGGTGGCCCCAACTCAAGAAATGGCGGCTCCGACCAGTCGGGACCGGACCAGTACGCTCAATCCGGCCAAGAGGGCAATCCCCTCCGGAACAGCGGCGATTCGTCCTCGTCGGGTGGCGGCTCTTCGTCTTCTGCCGCGCAAGCCGGTGGTCCCGGCGGACAAGCGAGCCGGTCGGGTGGTCAAGCGGGCGGCCAGGGCGGTCAATCGGGTGGCCCTGGTGGCGCAAGCGGCGGCCAGGGCGGCGGCGGATCCGCGATGAGTGCCTCCAGCCAAGCTCCCCGAGGTGCCGACTGGGCATTACCTCAAGCGTCGCGTCACGCGACTGGCGTCACACGCCCCGTCCGCATCGCCTGCTGGCCCGACCGGCTGTTGATCCTCCCCGAGCAAGGCGACCCGCGCAATGCGCGAACCGTCCACGTCCAACACCATTTATCCGATCACATCGAGGATTTTGTTTCCGAAGTCTGGAAGCATACCGAGAGCTGGGGTTTGGCCTTGGCGAGCGGTTATTGGAAGCCCGTGCTGAATGTGGAAGTCGCCCCTGGTGGCGAGGCGATGTTCGCCGAACTGGCCCGGTTAATGGAAGGCAGTGGCTTGGAAGTAAAAAGGAAAAGCTGGTGACGCGCAAGCGAAGAATCGAGCAAGCCGAGGCACCGGGTCAGGATTCGTTCCTGGACATCGTGGCCAACCTGGTTGGAATTCTGATCATTCTGGTGATTGTCATCGGTGTGAACGCCAAGGACGTCATGCTCGACGCCGTCCCCACCCCAGAAACCGAGGTCGCTCACCCCGATCTGGCCGCGCTCAACGAGGAGGCCGAAGCGGCACTCAAGGCTGCCAATGCAATTGAAAACGACATTCTTGAACTGGAAGATAAGCTCAAACGACAAGATATTGAGATTGATTACCGACGCCGCGAACGTGACAAAGTCCAGCTACTCGTAGCACAAGCCGAACAGGCGATCGCGGAACGTCGCGCGCAACTGGCGGCAACCGAACAACATCGCTTCGATGCCCAACGCGCCGTCCTGGAGGCGCGCGAAGAGCTCAACACCGTTCAAGTCAGCATTCAAGCCGTTCAGAATTCTGCGGCACCGGTCACGGTGATTGAACACCTGCCGACGCCGATGGCAAAAACCGTCTTTGGTAAGGAACTCCACTTCCGCCTGTCCAATGGCAAGCTCGCCTTTGTGCCGTGGGACCAATTGGTCGCCCAACTGCAAGAGGAAGCGCAGGCGAAGGTCTATCGCTTGAAAGATCAGCCGGAACTAACTGAAACATTCGGCCCGATCGGCGGCTTCTGGGTGAAGTACACGTTGAAGCGCGTCGAGTACCGCCGCGCGACGCAGATGGGAATCGCAACGCAGCGGGGTGTCGAACTTGATCGTTTTATCCTCATCCCCGTCGACGATGACATGGGTGAGTCCTTAACCGAGGCCCTGCATTCAAATTCCCGTTTCCAGGAACTGCTTTCGCGGCACCAACCCGAAGCAACGACGATCACGGTCTGGACCTATCCGGATAGCTTCGACGCCTTCCGTGAACTGAAGCGGAACCTCTTCCAGCGCAAATACCTCACCGCAAGTCGACCACTGTCGTTCGACACCCCCATTGGTGGCTCGCCGCGGGGAACGCGATCGTCGGCGCAATAGCATGTCGCTGCCAGAGCCCCTGCCAGGCCGATCCGGGGATCGCGCGAGGCCACATCCTCGGCGTCACCGATCGGATCGGCGACGAAATCGCAGATCGTCCCGTACGCCCCTCAGTGAATGGACCGGGGAGACAGAGCTTGTCGGCGAAAAAGGGGCCTGCCCCCGCGACGCGGTACCACCCGCGACGCGGTATGCGTCGCAGCATCGCACGCGGTCAGGCACCATCTGCTGGCTACGCAAAGACGAGGTCGATGAACCGGCCCAGCAGGCTGTCCGTCTCCGGGGTCTCGGCACAATACTGGCGAGCAAACTCGTCGATCCCGACGCCTAAGATTCGTTGCGCGTACTCTGGATAGGCCGTCACGCGTTCCAGCAAGGCCGCACGATCAAGTTCGGGATGAAATTGTGTGCAGTAGATCGGCATGCCTTGAAAACAGAATGCCTGATTGGCGACCCGTGCGGAGGAAGCCAATCGAACCGCATCGGTCGGTAGGTCAACGACGATGTCCTGGTGCCCCAATTGGGCCATGAATTGCGGCGGCAGATTTCCGAACAGCGGATCGACCTGCCCGGCCGCGGTCAATGAAATCTCGACCGATCCAACTTCGGCGCGGTCGAGATCAGTGACAACGACGCCGCCCATCGCCCGGGCCATCGCTTGAAACCCCCAGCATGATGCGAACGTCGGCTTACCGAGCCCATGCAATTCGCCCATTGCCTCCAGGCCTTCTGCCAACCATGGTCCACCTGCGGCAACCGAATAGGCGCCGCTTCCGCCCAGCAAGACCACATCCACCGAATCCAACGTGGCCACCGAGGGCGCTGCGCCAATCAGGTCGAAGACGCGAATCTGGCTCACATCGCACTTCAGGCAGCGAGCAAAACAACGGACCTCTTGGCCGCGCATTGGATCGTCATCGTCGCGAACCTGCAGCAAAAGATAACGGAGCTTCCTGTATGGCATATTGCAGTTCAGCGATGTTAGGGACAAGCGTGTGCGATGCCCGCTTCAACGGCCTGGCAGACGCGGTCGAGTTCCTCGGGCGAGATTGCCAGGGGCGGCATGATGACGACGACGCTGCCCAGAGGCCGGATCCAAACACCTTTCGTCAGGGCGAAATCGCAAACCTGTTTGCCCCGCTGCTGCTCCCACGGAAAAGGGCGTTTGGACGCGCGATCTTGCACTAATTCGATGCCCGCGATCAAACCGCATTGCCTCACGTCGCCCACATGCGGGTGCTCCGCAATCCGCCCGAGGGCACGTCGCAGTTGGGCAATTTTGGGAACCAGGCCGTCCAGGACGGAATCCTCTTCAAACACTTCCAACGAGGCCAAACCGACAGCGGCTGCCAACGGGTTGCCACCGTAGGTGTGCCCGTGAAACAGCGTCTTGGATTCGGCGTAGCTTCCCAAGAATGCGTTCCAGATATCCGTCGTGGCGAGCGTCGCAGCTAACGGCAAGTAGCCACCGCTGATTCCTTTTCCAAGGCAGATCAGGTCGGGCGCAACGGCCTCCTGATCGCACGCGAACATCGTCCCAGTACGGCCAAAGCCCATGGCGACTTCGTCTGCAATCAGCAGCACTTCGTACTTGCGCGTCAGCGCGCGAACCCCGGCGAGAAAGCCGGCGGGGTGCCGTACCATCCCAGCCGCGCATTGCATCAACGGTTCGATGACCAACGCCGCCACGTGCTCCGCGTGCTCCTGCAAAACTGCTTCCAGATTGCGCAAATAATCCGCACACGCCGTTTCCGGGCTGCTGCCAGCCGGCAATCGATAGCTGTCGGGCGTCGCAACGCGAAGCACATCAAACAGCAAGGGACCGAACATCTCGTGAAACCGAGACACACCACCGACACTCACGCTCCCCAACGTGTCTCCGTGATAGGCGTTGCCAAAGGCGACATACTTGGTTTTCTTCTCGCGTGGGTCGTCGCGCTGGTGCCAATACTGAAACGCCATTTTCAGGGCAACTTCGACAGCGGACGAACCGTCCGAGCTGAAGAATACGTGCTCAAGGCCGGCAGGGGTGATCTCGACCAGCCGCCTGGCCAGGCGAATGGTCGTTGGATTCGACATCCCCAACGAAGTCACATGGGCAACTCGCTGCATCTGGTCGACCAGCGCCGCGTCCAACCGTGGGTGGCGATGGCCGTGGAGATTGCACCACAGGCTGCTCACTCCATCCAGGTATTCCCGGCCATCGATGTCGATCAGTGTGCAACCTTCAGCTCGCTCGACGATCAGCGGCTCGTACTCCGCCATCTGCGTGAACGCATGCCAGACGTGTTCCCGATCCCAGCGCTCTAACCGTTCAGAATCTGCGGCCATAATTTCTCGGTTGCGGCACGTTCCAACGATCGGGCACGCTACCAACTCACCTCGACTTTTTGGCCGACCGAAACGCCCAACATGATCCGGGCACTGTCGCCAACAATTTCCATCTCCAGACAATCGCTCGCACCAATCAAGGCGATCAACGTCATCGCAGGTTGTTCGTGGCCGACGTCAAAGATCCCGTGCGTTTCGTGGTCGTCGCAGCGCACCGTAACGCGGTCGTCGCGCGGAGCTCCATCCAGCTTGGCAGCTGTGATATCGGTTACCAGGTTGCCCGATTCTGAAATCGAACTAACGCTTCCCGCGATTCGCACTGGCACGTCGAGAGAATCTCACAATGGTGTCGAGAACATTTAGACTCACGAGGCCGCTTATTCTAAAGGCTGAGACATAGAAATCCAAGATAGCTTACCATCGCGGCGACGGCGGAAATCCGAAGTGAAGGACGCCGCACAAACCCCCTCGCATGAGCTACCTACCGGCCTGCCATTGAAGGCGAAGCGTGGCGCCGAGACCAGCGCAGAGTTGCACGGCAGCGTTACCGTTGACAACCGCCACTTCCAGCCGGTTGCTCGATCCAATCAGCACCACCGGCGAACCGGGCCGACGTTCGGCGTACGTAGCGGCGACCGGAACGACGACCGGAGGCTGATCGTCCAACTGAATGGTGACCTGAGTGGCCGTCATCGGTAACACTTCCGGCCCCAGATTGGTC
>JAUIHJ010000487.1 GCA_030432015.1 bacterium | reverse complement strand
CTATTTGGCTTTTATCGAGACCGCGCATGCCCATTGGGCGTTTCGGCCGCGCAGCATTTCCTGGTGGGTCGTGACGGTCAATCTCTTGGGGTGTGTTGCCTTCATGGCGTCGGCGATTCTGGCGGTGGTCCTGCCTGGACCAGCGGACACGGAGTTGGTGACGCTTTCGATCGTATTCACGTTGATCGGCGCGGTCGCGTTTCTTATCGGCTCATTGCTAATGCTGCCAGAAGCCGTCGTCGAGCATGCGCCGTAATGGGCGACGGCAGCAGTCTCAATACGTGATGTACGACAACAGACCCAGCAGCAGGGCGTCGTCAATCGTGCCGGTACCGCCGGGCGTAACGATGTACTGCAGGTTTGGTGTGAGCGTCACCACATCGTTGATGTACCAATTGTACGCACACTCGAGCACTGTTTCGGTTGATTGATCTGGCAGCGCGTCGCTATACCAGCCGTGGGCAAAGCCCAGGGCCAGTGTGTCGTCGCTGCGGGTACCAAAGGGGCCCTGCCAGACGGCGCCGCCGTTCCAGTAGTAGGGAAAGGTCACGATTTCCTCTTCCCACGCGTAGGAAAACGCGGTCCACAGATGGATCCCCTTGTGCGACAACGGTTCTGGCTCCCAGACCTTTTGTCGCAAGAGACCGTACACGCTCCCCATGCCCGTTTCCTGGCGGGGGGAACCATCCACGTAGTCGAACGGGCCCGCGTCAGCATAGCCGCCGAGTTTGAGCTGACCGGGAAGTCGTCCAGAGGCGGCCCGCTGCTCGTCGGTGGCTTGCCATCGATACACGGCCTCGCCGATCCAGAACGATCCTTTGCCTGGTTGGAAGTCCAGTTGCAACCCGCCGTACTGTGGGTCGGCAAAATCCCGCGGAAAACCGTTCATAAAGGAGGCTTTGAACTGCCAGTTGTCGTTCGGCTGCCACTTCAGTCGCGCACCCCAATTCGAGTACGGGATCAGACTGAAATTTGGCGAGTTGAGACCCAGCGAACCCACATTCAGACGGTAGGCTGCGCTCAGGTATTGCGTGAAGAAGTCGTAGTCGAGACCATATTCCCAGCCCGTGGTCAGCCGCCCGGCGCGCAATGAGACGGTGTCATCCAGCATCCACTGCTCGAAGTACATTTCGAAAAACCGCCAGGCGGTGCCGCTGTAGACCGCGTTGACCGGGATGGTGGCGCCGACCTCGTCGGTCAGGTTCGGCCCCCACGCCCACGAGCCAGAAATGCGGGCGGAAAGGCCGTCACGGCACCAGAGTTTCTCCAGATCGAAGTTCAGTCCAAAATCGTTCAGCCCGGACACTTCAAATTTTTGATCAATGCCGCCGGCGACGTTGCCCTGGTACGCGATCATGTACCAGCCGAAGGCATCAATCCCGCGATCGGAGAGTTGCCTGCGGTAATTCGGTGCCAGCCTGGTCAGCAGTCCCTTATCGGCGTCGACTTCCGCTTTAAAGTCGAACCAGTCTTCACGCGACGCCGGGGTCGTGAAGGTGGGAAACGTCCCGGCCGGCTCATTGCGAAACAGCCGGTCCTCGTCGAGCAGTTCCTGCGCGGTCGATACCGTAGGCCAGAAACCCGCTGGCAAGACCAGCGATATCGCAAGCAGCATCCATCGCAACATCTCGACTCCCATCCATGGCCGACCGACGTATCCTCATTATTTGTCGTCGGGATGCTGTCGTCAGATGATGATGATCTTTCGCAACATGCGTCCTGGATCGTTTGCTGGGAGTCTGCGGGCTGTGCCGGCTGTCCGAGTTGTCTCGCGTAGGAGGCGCCGCCCGCCTTAGTGATGAAACCCGGATGACTCGTCGACCGACATCGGCGTATGCACCGGATGCTGTTTGAAGTAGTCCATGGCCCGCTTCATGTCGTCGATCAGCAGCGAGCCTAGATCACGGCTCACGCCATGACGCACCAGGATCCGTTGAATCGACAACTCTTGCATGTTCGCCGGCAATGAATAGGCCGGAACTTGCCAGCCGCGGGCACGCAGCCGATCCGCAAAGTCATACAGGCTGAAGCCGGGATCGACGCCGTCTTTCATTTTCCAGCACAACGCCGGGATGCCGCCATCCATTTCCCCGTCGTACATGATTTCGAAGGGCCCCAGCTTTTCAATCTCACGCGCCAGGAATTTGGCCGTGTCGTAGCAGGCCGTATGGATCTTGCGATAGCCCTCTTTTCCCAGGCGGAGGAAGTTGTAGTACTGGCACATAATCTGGCCGCCGGGACGTGAGAAGTTCAAGGCAATGTCGCGCATGTTGCCTCCCAGATAATTCACCCAGAAGATCAGCTCTTCGGGCAGATCTTGCTCCTCGCGCCAAATGACCCAGCCGACCCCCAGCGGTGAGAGGCCGAATTTGTGCCCCGAGGCGTTGATAGACTTGACGCGTGGAAGCCGGAAATCCCATTCCAACTCCGGGGCGCAAAACGGCGCCAGGAAGCCGCCGCTCGCCCCGTCGACGTGCATCCGGATATCCAGGCCCTTCTCTTTTTCCAATTGATCCAGGGCCTGCGCCACCGCCTGCACCGGTTCGTACTGGCAGGTGAACGTCACGCCCAGCGTCGGCACTACGCCGATCGTGTTTTCGTCGCAGCGGCTGAGCACTTCTTCCGGGGTCATGATCAACCTGTCGGCGTCCATGGGGATCTCACGATGTTCGATATCCCAATAACGGGTGAACTTATGCCAACAGATCTGCACGGGCCCGGTAATCAGGTTGGGCTTGTCGATGGGTTTGCCGGCTGCTTTACGCTTTGCCTCCCAAGCCCGCTTCATCGCCATGCCACCCAGCATCGCGGCCTCGCTCGAACCGGTTGTCGAACACCCGACCGTGTTGGCCGCGGCCGGCGAATTCCACAGATCCGCCAGCATGTGGACACACCGGCCCTCGATCTCAGCAGTCTGAGGATACTCGTCCTTGTCGATCATGTTCTTGTCCAGGCACTCGTCCATCAGCTTGTGGACTTCCGGCTCGGCCCAGGTTTGGCAAAACGTGGCCAGATTCTGACGCGAATTGCCGTCCAGCATGAGTTCGTCATGGATGACCGCATAGGCATCCCGCGGGTTGTGCTCCTGAGTGGGAAATTTGTACTTCGGCATGCTCACCGACAGATCCGTCGAAGCGTAGATATCGTCTTCAAGCAGGTGACGCACAGAGTCTTTATCATGAAGGGGCACGGGGATTCTCCTCAGGGTCTGACAGTTCAGGGGCGATGTGTGAATTGTTGGCAACCATCCAGCCGGCGTCGGCAGCGCGGTGGGATAGGTAGACAATCGGGATTGCCAGGAAGATGGCGCGGCCGGCTGTGATGTTAACGAACGACATGGCGATGGCGGCCAGACTGATTGCGGGTGTAATCGCAATCCGTCGCGTAATGCTACGGATGACGTCGGGCGCGACTTCAGAATCAATGAGGCGATGGCGATGCGCAGCGTACATCCACAGCGACAGCAGTGACAGGCTGCACGCGATGTTGGTGCAGGCGTAGAAAATCGTCGCCAGTTCGTCGTGCCGGTAGGCCGCTAGCAAACCGGTCGGGAACGGAATGAACGTGATGCACAACAGAAAGAGACCATTCAAGGCAACGAAAACGCGATTCGCGTGCGTCACGAAGTGGAAAATCGCGTAATGCTGTAGCCAATAGGTGCCGATCAGCACGAAGCTGCTGATAAAGCCAACAAATGGATGGAACGAATCGATGAGATACGCTTGTAATTCTTGTGGCGGCACCTTGTGGACCGAAGGCACTTCCAGACCCAAGACCAGCAGCGTGATGGCAATCGCGACGACACCGTCGGTGAAGGCACACAATCGATCTGGCTTCAGCACGGAATCAATCCCTTGTCGCGTTCAACATTTGGTTTGCCTGCGGACCGCCAGGGCGCCCCACGACTCAGTAAGTGACCACCAAGTAGGTGTTGTTGCCCAGGCAAGCAGGGCTTGCGCGTCACGATTCGAGCGGCGCCTTGAGAAAGTGATGCTTCGCATCCTGTCCCCAGTGACCGGCATGATATCTGCTTCCGCGGTCGAGCGGTAGGCTGTGTGCCGGGATGCACCAAAATGCGAACACGTGCCGTCGCCGCGACGAAGCTCGCAACGACCAGGAGCCGGTTGAATTCAACCGGCTCCTCAGCTCCAACGCCACGTAAGGCTTGCGTCCGTTCTTCTCCGTCGGCGTTAGCCGTCCCGAAGACCGTCGGCGGACGTGTGGCCAAGCGAGACGGCGGAATCGAAGTTTTCCGCAGTGATAATGTTGCCGTCAATATAGACGTCGTCCGTCGACGCGGTCGGATCGTCGGTCGATTCGGCGAGGAACTGCAAGAGGCCGTTCGTTTCGACGTGATCGCCCGTCCCACCCTCGGACGTGGGCACATGAGCAGCCCAGGCTGCCACGGTGTGACCATCAAGTGGGCTAACCCCATCGACGCGAGCCCAGGCCAGTACCGAAACTCCGTTGCAGATGGCTGCGAGGTGTTTGTCCTGAGCCACAAAGTCGTTGATCAGATCGTTGACAACCGTGCGGGTCGCATCCGGTCCGGGCTGGGCCGAACGATCATACGTCGTTTCATTGGCATACTGATAGCTTGCCGCGCCGTAGCCGCCGACAAAAACCACGGCCGAGTAATCTTCCGCCTCGACGTCAGACAGCGCAAGGTCGGGAGTCACGTCCGGTTTGCGTCCTTCGACAACCGAGATTGCATGGGGCGTGGCCGTTTCCGTGGTTGCTGCCGCAACAATCACTTCCAAGCCTGCGGCTTCGAGCGATTCGCGGGTCTCGAAGTACTCGCGATGATAGAAGTCCTGGTTGGCAATTACCATCAAGACCGGGTGCGGCTTGGAGACTGAGCCATTGGCTGTGCTGCCCTCGTCCTGATGATCCGCGATCACTTCCCGTGCGATGACGTCACCAAACGTCCTGGCCGAGTCGTAATTTTCGGCCGTGATGATGTTGCCATCGACAATCACATCGTCGGCGGCCGTTGTTGGGTCTCCAATCGAACCGGCTGCCACCATCTTTGCACCTTGCGTATCGAAACTGATTTCCGCTGCCACCACCTGCGCTGTCGAGTCGTCGGGCTCGGGGGCCAATGGTTCGCTGAAGCCGACGTCGAACGGCGCCGCGGACAAGACCCGGCGGCCCTCGAGCGATTCCAGTTGCAGCCTCCGAGTTTTCTGGTGCCGCGGACGGCGTTTGGCGGCGGATCGTTTTACGGATTCCCAACGAACTGATTTGCAACGGGACATGGTAACGCTCCTCATGAATTGACGCTGTTTGATCTCATTCCGCGGGCCACTCCGCGATACAAGTCAAATGGCCGGAAGCACTCGAACCTTTCACGGAATCGCGGGGATTTCTCGGATTGGACGCGGTCACCGCGCCCCCGCCGCGTGATCCCCGGATCCGCCGCGTCGCTGTCAGGCGGTGCCGATGAAATGCCAAACACGCTTCGTACGGTACGCGAAGACGCCAAGCCGCAAAGTCTTGCGGCACGTACCATGAGGCTGCGTCACGGTGACCTGGCTGCACTTTGTCATCAGCTCGAAGAGATCACGGGCGTAACAAATGGTCCGTCGCTGGTAGGCGTCGTGTCACGACGCGTTTTCGCGATGCGCACTCTTGAATTCGAACACAACCAACGGCAACCCGTTAATGTACAGGATCGCGTCGGGAATCCATTTCTCACGGCCTTCGATCTCCAGTTGATGGACGACCTTGTAGATGTTGTCGTCGCTGGATTCGTCGCCAGCTTGATCGTCGGCTGGTCGTTCGGCAACGACGTTCGCCGGTTCTGCTAATGGGGCGGCGCCTGGTCCACGTCAGTGGGGCAAACCGGCGTAGTCGATCAATTAGATGTAGAGGCCATTTGGGTTGCGGTCTTCGCGTTTGAGCAGGAAGCCGTCAGAGACCCATTTGTAGATCCTTTTATTGGAGTCATGCAGATCGGCGCCGATCAGGACATCGCTGGCCTCTCGCACGATGTCCGCACCATGTGGGCACCGGAGATGTGCGGATAGCCCTGTTCAGCCAGCAACGTGATGCTGGCTTCTTCGAGCTTTGCTGCGGTGAATTTGGAGTTCGTCACGCGTCACATTCTAGCATCATCGAAATTTGCAACTTGCACACTGCTATCACATACCCAGCCGCGCTTGCAAAGCCTCATCGATTCGAGTCAACCCTGCCTCCGTCTTCCGGCTGACTTCAACGCATGTGAATCGCAACACTCGAATCCCTGGCTCCGTCATCCAACGATCGCGCGCCACATCGTATTGTTTTGCCACATCAACCGATCAAACTCGTCGGCCACCTGACGACGCTGGCGAGCAAATTCGATCGGGTCGATTCGGTCGTTCATCGGAGTCTATTTCCCCTAGTATCTAACCTGGTTGGCGTTTTTGGCAGTATTCGTAATGCTTGATGCCGTTGATGCCTTTTCGGCTTCCTGCAGCGTCGAGAAGGCACTGCCGCGTAGATCGTTAGCCCCCCTGGC
>JAUIHJ010000486.1 GCA_030432015.1 bacterium | reverse complement strand
CCTGGCCAGCGGGTCAACGGCCGGGAGCGGCTTGGATAGGTTTCGCACATACCGGCGCATCATCCGGGCGCTGGCGCTCACCAGAAAAATCATGACGACTCCCAAGAGCACAATGATCGCGAGCGCGGCAAAGACGGTTTGCCGTTGCTGAGGTGTCATCTGCTGTAGGGGCGATTGTCCCTTTTCCAACCACAACACCAGATCGTAGTGGACCATGTCACCGACCTCGCTCACCAGGTAATGTTTTTTCGCGGCGTCATCGGCTGCGCGGCGTCGATCTGCTTGATCAAGTCGCGCGTCGCGTCGTCGATCTCGGTCGGCAGCACAATGTGGATCTCGACGTACAAGTCGCCGCTGCCGGTCTTGGTCTTGACGCCATGTCCTTTGATGCGGAGTCGTTTGCCGCTGGAGGTTGCCGGAGGGACGGTGAGCGTGATTTCACCCTGGGGAGTGGGGACGTCGATCTTGGCCCCGAATGCTGCCTCACCCAATGTGACCGGTAACTGAATTTCGAGATTGTCGCCGCGGCGCTGATAGTGTGCGTGAGGCGTGACGTTGATCTTGATTAACAGATCGCCCGCGGGGCCTCCCGTCGGGCTGGCATTCCCCTGGCCACGCAAGCGAATCGACTTTCCGGACTCGATGCCCGCCGGAATCTTGACGGTAATCGTCTCGGTTTTCCCGGTTGGCCGCTTGACGGCAAGTCGAGCTTCGCCCCCCTGAATCGCCGTCTGAAACGGCACGGTGAGCGAATGTTGCACATCCGATCCGCGGCGGGGACGGGCTTGGGGACGTCGTTGGCCCGGACCGCCGCCGCCGAATTGGCCAAAAATATCCGCGAATGGATTTCCGCCGGTGGCTCCGCCACCGCCAAAAAGCTGCTCGAAATCAACCTGGTGAAATGCCTCGCCGCCGCCCGGCCCGCCGGGCCCGCCCGGTCCGCGCGGGCCGCCGCCAGCCCCCATCGCCTCGAAATCACTGCCGTAACGATCGTACATTTCGCGTTTCTCGGCATCGTTCAGGACTTCGTAGGCTTTCTGAATTTCCTGAAATTTCTTCTTGGCGGTGGCATCATCGGGATTGACGTCAGGGTGGTACTTTCTTGCCAGCCTGCGATATGCCTTTTGGATATCATCCGCCGAAGCGTCGCTGCCAACCCCCAAACTCTTGTAGTAGTCCTCTGCCATTAGCTGTCTTGGCCGTCCCATCTGAGTGACATGTTCAGAAATAACCGTGATCCTTCACTTTGCACCCCCTCACGAAGGGGCCCGACGTGCGGGCGTCAAGTGGACTCGCGAATCCACGACCTGCCGCACCGCTTGCGCTCTCATTCTAGGGTTGAAAGGGGCGCAGCATCAAGCGACGCAAATGGACCGCCAAGCGACTCACGCTGCCTGTGTTACGAATCGTGCCGCGCCACGATCTTCCCGAGTCCCGAACAGGAAAAGGCTAGAATCTCCAGGAGAGTGGCCCGGACTTGTAGCGAGTGTGAAAGGCAACAGCCATGGGAACCAAATACGTTGGCATCGTCATCTTAGTGCTGATTGCCGGGCTTGCGTGCGGTGCCCCGCCGGCAGATGCTGCGGGCGAGGGACAGGTGAAGGTGTCGGTGGTCGAGGCAGGGACCGGCGAGGCGATTCCCGTCCGGATGCACCTGAAAGACTCGCGAGGCAGACCGGTCATTCCACGTGGAACCGTCTCGTGGAAGGACCATTTCGTAATTGACGGTGATATCCTGCTCAAACTGCGTCCCGACCGCTATACGTTTGAAGTCGAGCGAGGACCGGAATACAAGGTCCGCCGCGGCCATTTCATCATCGAACGCCGCGCGGAAGATCACCACGAAATCGACATGCACCGCTTCGTCGATCTGAGCAAAGAGGGCTGGTGGTCGGGCGAACTGCACATCCACCGTCCGATCAAGGACGTCGAATTGCTGATGCGAGCGGAAGACCTGCATGTCGCGCCGATCATCACTTGGTGGAATGACCGGAATCACTGGGCCTCACAGACACCTCCCGCCTCGCTCCTGAAACGGTTTGCCGACAATCGACTGATTCACTTGATGGGAGGTGAAGACGAACGCGAAGGAGGTGCGCTGCTGTATTTCAACCTGCACGCGCCGCTGCCGATTACAAATTCGTCACGCGAGTACCCGTCGCCGGTTACCTTTCTCGAGGAGGCTGCGAAAAACCCTGACTTGCACGTAGATGTGGAAAAGCCGTTCTGGTGGGACATGCCCGTCTGGGTGGCGACCGGCAAAGTCGGTTCGATCGGCATCGCCCACAACCATATGCAGCGGGACGGAGTGCTGGGGAACGAAGCGTGGGGCAAGTCGCGCGACACCTCGAAATATGTGGGCACGCACGGCAACGGACAATGGACGCAAGATATCTATTATCGGCTGCTCAACTGTGGACTGCGAATCCCACCCTCGGCCGGCAGCGCCTCAGGCGTCCTGCCCAACCCCGTGGGATACAATCGGGCCTACGTACATTGTGGTGATGAATTAACTTACAACGGTTGGTTTGAAGGCCTTAGGGCCGGCCGAGTTGTGGTGACGAACGGCCCCTTGTTGCGACCGCTGGTCAACGGCGAATTGCCCGGACACGTCTTTCGCGGCCAGGGGGGGCTGGTCGAACTCGACGTCGCCCTGAAACTGTCGTTACGCGACAAGGTCGATTACCTGGAAATTGTCAAGAATGGGCGGGTGATTCATCAGGTCAAACTAAAAGACTACGCCCAAGCCGGCGGGCACCTCCCCAAGGTCGTGTTTCAGTCGAGTGGTTGGATGTTGGTCCGCGCGATCGCCAAAACCCCGGACACCTTTCGCTTCGCTTCGACCGGGCCATACTACGTTGAAATCGACGACAAACCGATGATCAGCAAAGCAGCTGCGCAGTTTTTTCTGGATTGGGTTTACGAAAGAGCGCGGCGGATCAAACTGAACGACCCGCAGCAGCAACGCGAAGTCATGGGACCGCACCGGATGGCGCGCGACTTCTGGCAAGCGAAAGTGGATGCCGCCAACACAGATTGAATGGCCCCGACCATTTTCTTCGTGGGTAACCCGACGCGCGCGGGTTGAAATTGCGCCAATTAGCCGCACAGCGGCAGGCAGGAACCCGAGGTGCAACCTGCCAAGCGTGCGGCATTGACCGCAGCGCGACGTCAACACGGACGCGTCGCGGTCTGCTCTTACGATGAGAGTCGAAGCGGAAGAACCGATCGACCCTGGGCGGCCGAGGCGGCGGCTACCGAACGGGTGGCCAAGCCGATATATTTCAAGCATGACCTCGCCGCAAGCTGCCGACTGGAAAGCGCTCTACCCGTTCGAATCGAATCAACTCGATCTCGATGGTTTACGCTACCACTATATTGACGAGGGATCCGGCCCGCCGCTGTTGATGGTCCACGGAAATCCAACCTGGTCCTTCTACTGGCGAAACCTGATTGTGCCCTTTCGGGACCGCTTCCGGACCGTCGCGGTCGACCACATTGGCTGCGGTCTGAGCGACAAGCCGCCACGGTATCCATACACGTTGTCTCAGCACGTGGCCAACCTGGGCGAGTTGATCGAGCAGCTGGACCTGCGAAACCTCACGCTCCTGGCACATGATTGGGGCGGCGCGATCGCACTCGGCGCAGCCCTGCGCCACGCCGATCGCGTGGGACGCCTGGTCCTGTTCAATACGGGGGCGTTTCCACCACCGTTCATTCCGCTCCGAATTCGGGCCTGCCGAACTCCGGTGTTGGGGCAGTTCGCCCTGCGCGGATTGAACCTGTTCGCTCGAGCAGCCGTCCACATGGCCGTCGAGAAACCGGATCGGATGACACCCGCGGTGCGCGCCGGTCTGCTGGCACCCTACGACAACTGGGCCAATCGCGTCGCGGTCGATGGCTTTGTTCGTGATATCCCCATGACCCGTCGCCATCCAACCTGGCAAACGCTCGCGGACATCGAGGCAGGGCTCCCGTCGCTGGCCCACCTCCCAGTTCAATTGATTTGGGGGATGCGAGACTGGTGCTTCACGCCCGCCTGCCTGAGCCGTTTCGAAAGCCTGTTCCCCCAAGCCGAAGTCCACCGGCTGGAGGACGCCGGTCATTATGTTGTCGAAGACGCACACGAACGGATTGTCCCCCTGGTCAACCGGTTCCTGGAGTCGACGGCGAGCCCTGCATCGACGGTGTGACAAGGGGAGTAGCCGTCGCCCGACCACCCGCGCACCGGCGCGCGACATTGCTTTACGATCGGATCGACCGATAATGGGAGTGTGCCGCGTTGGGAGCCCATCGCAATTGAACAATGTCCGTTCGACGTCCCAGGAGTTTTCCGTCATGGATCTGATTCTCGCTCGACGACACCCGCTGCTGAAGATGTCGATCCTGAAGATGCCGATCGTCGTGCTCACGGCCTGTCTCGTGGCGCAAGCGACGCTTGCCCAACCGCCGGCCGCCACAAACAACACGCCGGACCAGCAAAGTGATGCGGCCGACCAGCCAGACAAGGATGCGGACATACCCGCCGCGTTGGAGGTGTATCAAGGTCGCCGAATCGCTCGGACCATGCATTACTTTGGCGCCGAGTGGTTGATTCGTGGCAACCGCGAGAACGAAGAGCGCTGTTCGGTCATGCTGGCGAACCTGGGGGTCAAGCCAGGCATGACCGTGTGCGACATGGGGTGTGGCAACGGGTTCTACGCGCTGCAGATTGCCAAGATGGTTGGCTCGGAGGGCCACGTCCTCTGCGTCGACATTCAACCGGAAATGTTAGGATTTCTCAAACAGCGCGCGGCCCAACGCAAGATAACCAACTACCAGCCAATCCTGGGAAAGCTGCACGATCCATGCCTGCCAGTTGGCACGGTTGACCTGATTCTCTGCGTCGATGTCTACCACGAATTCTCGCATCCCGTTCAGATGCTGGCGGGGATGAGAAATTCACTGGCCCCAGGCGGCATGGTGGTTTTGCTGGAGTATCGTGAAGAGGATGTGAAGGTCCCGATCAAGCCGCTTCACAAGATGAGCAAGGAACAGATCATGAAGGAGTTGCCCGCCAACGGCTTCAAGTTGGTTAAGGAATTCAACAAACTTCCCTGGCAACACATGATGTTCTTTGGCCGGGACGATGACGCAACCTTGACCGCCATCGAGCCGGCGGCCTTCGTCGCCGCAGAGTGATTTAGTCCCGGCTGCCGTCCAAGGCCCACCAGATACGCAACCAGGCCTCGCGATCCGCCCGGCCAAAATCCCCGGCAATTTCCTGAGCCAAAGCACGCTCTCGTTTGGTCGGGGGCCGCTGCAAAGCGACCAGGAACAGGTGCTCTAGTTTCTGCTCGGCCGACATCGTCCCGTCAAGAATCCGCGCGATTGTTTCAGGAATGAAATTGCCAGCTTGACCGACGGTTGGTGCCGCGATCGTCAGGGGCCCAGTTTTTGACGACCGACTGCCTGGCGGCAACGTCGCCATCCCTGGTGCTGCCGCGCGGCCCGGGGCCGTGATGCCCGGCTTGACGTTGGCGGTGGTGCCAACCCCCAAGTCGTTCCTGTCGTTCGCCATTGTCTTGGCCATGGCCAGTAATGAGTCGCGCGGCGCAGACGGCGCGACGATCGCTGGATAGCTGCGACTGAACCAACGGCCACGCCCATGCTCCGGGGCGTCCGCCAAGTCATCGGCCGGCCCCGCCCCCAACTGAAACGGTTCGCTTAAGACCATCCAGCGAATCAACGCTCGCAGATCGTGATCGTGGGCGGCGAATTGGTCAGCTAATGCATCGAGTAATTCCGGATGCGAAGGCGGATTGTGCGGCCCCAAATCGTCAACCGGAGAAGTGAAGCCAAAGCCAAAGATCTGAGACCAGACTCGGTTGACCATCACGCGACGAAAATCTCGACTGCCGGCGACATACCTGGCCAAACCAGCGCGACGATCAAAGTCTGCGACGATCCCGCTGCGCGGAACGCCTGTGACGCCCGGCAACTCCGGATAGGCAACCTTGATCTCCCCGTTGGTTGTTTCGTAAAACACTTCCGCTTCCGCGCCGTCGCCCCTGCCGTCACCGTAGAAATCCTGGCTTGCCAGCACGGCTGGAGCGTCCGGACCGGAGCCCCGCGTCACGCTCACTTGCCGCAGGAACGTATTCATTTCCCAAAAACGGTCCTGCGCCAACGTCGAGTCATTCGGGTGGTCGTGACATTGCGCGCATTGGATTCGCTTGCCCAGAAATGCCCTGGCAATCTGCGCGGTGGCGCGCGTTGACTTTGCGTCATGGTGGGCCAGCAGAAAATTCGCGGCGCCGTTGTATTGCTTTGACCCGATCGCACCCGAACCGGTGGCGGTCAGCAACTCCATCGCCACCTGATCCCATGGCTTGGCCTGTTGCAACGCGCGGCGCAGGTATTGTTCGAGCCCCTCGCGGCTGGCGTCGGCGGACACGGTACTTTCGGCCCGGCCAACCAGACTGTCTGTCCAGATGTGGGACCAGTAACGTGCAAACTCGACA
>JAUIHJ010000485.1 GCA_030432015.1 bacterium | reverse complement strand
ATAGACGCGATGGTGATTCTGGTAGCCGCCGGCCTTATTCAATGCGTTGCGATAGGTCCCGTCGGATAGCGTCGAGCCTTCGCAGCGAATGGCCGATTCCAACACCTCCTGCGTCGCCGCTTCGATACGATCCCATTCCTCGCGGCCGACCCGATCGCACGCTTTTTCCGGGTGAATGTTGGCCAGGTGGAGGATCTCCGAGGCGTACAGGTTGCCGATGCCGGCGATCGCCTGCTGATCCAGCAAGGCAACCTTGACAGCTCGCCTGCGGCTGCCCAGGCGTTCGCGCATCTCGCCCGGCGCCAAGGCCAACGCATCGGTCCCTAACTTGTGCGGACCGAGTTGTTCGTGAAATTCTGTCGGTGTGAGTAGTCGCACGTTGCCCAGGCCGCGACGGTCCCAATACCAGACGTGGCTTACGTCGCCGGAGAAATCGAGCCGGAAGCGGAGGTGCTCCGGGCTGGGCGGATCGGCCAGCAGCACCAAGCCCGTCATTCTGGGTTCGAAGACAATCCGATCATCGCTGTCCAATACCAGGATAACCCGTTTGCCGACCCGCCCGACGTCCGCGACGTGCCGATCGACCGCCCTGCGTCGAAAAACATCGATTCGCGGACGCACCTGAAGCGGCTTAAGCTTACAGGGCAGCCGCACGGCGTCCTCGATTCGAGCCCCAGTGATGGCCAGGATGCCACGTCGCATCGTCTCGACTTCGGGCAATTCAGGCATGCGGCTGGATTCGATCTCGGGTCCGGGTGGTCGATGGCGGTGTTGGCTGGGAAATAATTGCGACTCTCGGCCGAATTGATTGCGTTTGCCACGGCTTGACCGATTTTCATGCTCGGTCCAGAATCGATCGGAGTGTTGGTGGGTGGGCGGCTTGCCCTCCCCTCCCCTGCCAACGACATCATACGCACCAAACGGTATCGTTAAAATGACCGATCCAGTGTTGCACGCGACGAAACAGGTTCCCGACGCCGCAGGTCGCTTTGGCGATTTTGGTGGACGTTACGTCCCCGAGACCCTCACGCGTGCGCTCGACGAGTTGGCGGCCGAGTACGAAAAAGCGAAGCACGACCCGGCCTTTCAGGAGGAATTGGATGACCTTCTGAAGAACTACGTTGGCCGCCCGTCCCCGTTGTACCATGCGCGTCGTCTCAGTGAGGAGTGCGGCGGAGCGCAGATTTGGCTCAAACGGGAAGATCTGAATCACACCGGGGCCCACAAAATCAACAACACGCTGGGGCAGACGTTGCTCACCCAGCGGATGGGCAAGCAACGGGTGATCGCGGAGACCGGCGCCGGTCAGCACGGCGTGGCGACAGCGACCGCGTGTGCTCGGTTTGGTCTCCCGTGTGTGGTCTACATGGGATCTGAAGATATTCGCCGCCAGGCCCCTAATGTGTTCAGCATGAAGTTGCTTGGGGCCGAAGTGCGGCCGGTCGACACGGGCTCCCGGACGCTCCGCGATGCCATTAACGAGGCGATGCGTGATTGGATGTCGAGCGTCGAGACGACCCACTATATAATCGGCTCGGTCGTCGGCCCCCATCCGTTTCCGATGATTGTTCGCGACTTTCAGGCCGTGATCGGCAATGAATCACGCGTGCAGATGATGGCTCGAGTCGGACGGTTACCTGACTGTGTGGTGGCCTGCGTTGGTGGCGGAAGCAACGCTGCCGGAATGTTTTATCCGTTTGTTGAAGATCGAGACGTCGCTTTACTCGGTGTTGAAGCAGGCGGGTTGGGGGCAGCACCTGGCCAGCATGCGTCGCCCCTTTCCTTTGGCGATCCCGGCGTGCTCCACGGCAGTTACAGTTATGTGATGCAGGACGAGGACGGTCAGACGTGCGATGTACATTCGATGTCGGCCGGGCTGGATTATCCAGGCGTTGGCCCAGAGCACAGTTTTTGGAAGGCCACCGGGCGCGTCGCGTATACGAATTGCCAGGACGACGACGCGATGCGCGGGTTTGACGCGTTGGCTCGAAATGAAGGGATTTTGCCGGCACTCGAGAGTTCGCATGCCGTGGCCAAAGCGATGGAGTTCGCCGCCAAACGGCCAAAGGAAGACATTGTGTTAGTTTGCTTGTCTGGACGTGGCGACAAGGATGCCAGCGAGATCGCGCGCCTCAAGGCGGCCGATGAGAAATAGATCGCGCAGGCGGCACCGTTCGCCAGGGATCCTTGGAAAGATGGGGCCTGAATTGTCCGTAGCTGCCGATGCCAGATGACGGAATTGCTCGGTCTGGCGAGCCACGCTACGAGAGGCAGCATTCGACCGATGTGTACACGGGGTGTCGCGGGCGGGGCGCAACCCCGGGGATGAATCATGACGTTGCGGACCACCATGGCGACCGCACGCCACTGTCAGTGGAAAAGGGAGAAGTATGTCGGCAATCGATCAACTCTTCACGGAACTGAAGCAGCAGGGACGCAAGGCGCTGATGCCCTTTGTGACCGCTGGTGATCCCGATGTCGATTTTACGGCAGCGGTGATTCGGGAACTCGCCGCCCGCGGCGCCACGATGTGCGAAGTGGGCATTCCGTATAGCGATCCAATTGCCGATGGCCCGGTCATCCAGGCGTCGTATACGCGAGCACTCGAGAAGCATGTCAGGCTGGCCGATATTCTTGCGATGCTCGGCGCGACAACGCGAGCTATCTCCATGCCCGTCGTAACGATGGTGAGCTACGCGATCGTCTATCGCCACGGTTTGGAGAAATATGTGCGCGAGGCGAAGGCGGCTGGCGTCGCCGGTGCGATCGTACCCGACCTGTTGGTCGAGGAAGCAGGTCCGCTTTCCGACATCTGTCGACGTGAGGACTTCAGCCTGATTCAACTTGTCACGCCGACGACGCCGCGTGAACGCGCACTACGCATTGCCGAGAGTTCCACCGGGTTTTTGTATTACGTCTCCGTCACCGGGATCACAGGGGAACGCCAGGCATTACCCGCCGAAGTGACGGAGAATGTCGGCTGGTTGCGGTCGCAAACGGAGTTGCCAATCTGCATCGGCTTTGGCATCAGCCAGCCAGAGCACGTGCGGATGCTTTCGCCGGTGGCCGATGGCGTGATTGTCGGTTCGGCCTTCGTGCGCCGCATGGCGACTGCCGCCGAGCGACCTCGGGACGAAGTGCTGGCAGAGATCGGCTCGTTCGCCACCAGCCTGCTCGAGACGCTTGATCACCGCGCGAATTAGGTGATCTTCCAAGAAAGTGTCGCTTCGCGGGGAATTTCTTGCCGCGTTTCAAGGCTGCGCCTAACGATCGACTTCACATGGAGTTACCAGTTTTACAGGCGGGCCGCAGCGAGCAAACCTTGACGCGGATCCGCAATCGTAACTAAAGTTGAAAGAGCGATCGTTCGATCGCATGATGAAGAGAGTTCCACCGAGCAATCCATGCTGGCGCCAGTTGCCACGTGTTGCCAGTGTGCAGTTCGGTTGACCGCCCGTTGCCCAACGACGGAGGTGCACCGTGAAATCGTCTCGCCCTTCTTCTGCCCTCTGGCGATATTTCGCCGGCTTGGCTGAATATGTCTTTCAGGCCGAACTTGGCGTCGCAGATCCGCCGCTGGTCGACTACGTCAGCGGGTTGTTAATGCGATTCGTGCGTTCCGACGCCATGCATCGCGTACGGAACCCAACCGGTCAGCCGTTAACGGAAGTCACCGAGATGTTGGTCGAGGCCAACGCCAGAATCGGTAATGCGCGACGTGACGTGCACCGCCACATCGGCGACTTCACCTTGTTCTGGGCCGGTGTCTATCCGGAAATGCTGCGTGCCAAGCAGGCGTCGGCAAGCAAGGATCACTTCATCGACTATTGCTCGCAAGGCAAACGCGCCTACTTGATCGCGAGTAGTATCGAGACGGACGATGATGACGCTGCGCCGGCGGAAATCCTGGAGCGTTTAAGCTTCGACTTTGACCTATGCGCGTATGGGTTACGGGAGATTCGTCGCGAATGGGAGCGTCGCGACGGCGAGACGCCGCAATTATTGGTCCAGTAGGTTGTTGGCTGACGGTTGCGCAACGCTAGCCGGTCCGCACGCTTTGGCCCATAATGCTGCTGTGCTGAAACGAGTCGACTTTCCCGATCTCCCTTTAGTGAAGCAGCCATGGCGACCGCAAAACTTCTCCTTGATGCGCAGGCCACCCTTGGTGAAGGCCCCATCTGGGATACGCGAGAAGAAGTCCTCTGGTGGATCGACATCAACGAGTTTCGCCTACATCGGTTTGATCCGCGGGGCGGACCCGACGGATGTGGTAGCAACATCACCTATGATCTTGGCCAACGGATCGGCACTGTGGTTCCTCGCGGCTCCGGCGGCTTAATGGTGGCCGTTGAAAATGGCTTTGCAGCTTACGATCCCATTATGCAGCGGCTGGATCTGGTCGTTGACCCGGAAGTTCACCTTCCAGGCAACCGGTTTAATGACGGGAAGTGCGACCCGGCGGGTCGCTTCTGGGCGGGCACCTTGCAACTGGTCGAGCAGGACATGACCGCTGGTACCCTCTACTGCCTGGACGCCGAGGGGCGGGTCGAGCCGCGGGTTACAAACGTCGGCATTTCGAACGGGATCGTCTGGACGTCCGACAAGAAAACGATGTACTTCATTGACAGTCCGACGCGCCGCGTCGACGCGTTTGATTACAACAACGCCACAGGGGAAATCGGCAATCGGCGAACCGCGATTCACTTGCCGGAGGGGTACGGATATCCCGATGGCATGACGATTGACGCGGAAGATAAACTGTGGGTTGCCCTGTGGGCGGGGTGGGGCGTTGCGCGGTTTGACCCGGACAGCGGCGAGGTTTTGGAGAAGATCGATGTTGCGGCGTCGCAGGTGACGGCCTGTGCCTTGGGGGGACCCGACCTCACAGACCTCTTCATTACGACCGCTCGACGTGATTTGACAGGAAGCCTCTTGGATGACCAGCCGCATGCGGGCGGCCTGTTTCACGCGACGGTGTCCGTCCCGGGAGTGCCGTCGGTCGCCTATGCCGGGTAGCCGTTCGTCGCGAGGCTGGCGCGGCCGACACGTCTTGATTTGATGGCCTCCTCCGGCAACATTGGAGCATTGAGTTGTTGCTTCCTTCGGTTTGCTGACGTGGAGAGATCGCGATGTATGCATGCCAACCCGGTCTCGCCGTGCGCGTGCTCTTACTCTTGCTGGCGATCGGTTTGCCCGAACCTGCGGCGGTGGCAGCCGAGCAAGCGCGTTGGAACGTGCTCTTCATTGCCGCGGATGATCTGCGGAACGATCTCGGCTGTTACGGCAATCCGCTGGTAAAGACACCCCACCTGGATCAGCTCGCGTCGCGGGGAGTGACGTTCAATCGGGCGTACTGCCAGCAGGCCGTCTGCAATCCGTCGCGGGCGTCGCTCCTTACCGGGCGACGGCCGGATACCTTGGGGATTTGGGACCTGCCGACCCATTTTCGTGAGGTTGCGCCGGACATCGTGACGCTGCCGCAGCACTTCAAGCAGCACGGCTATTTCACGCAGAATATTGGCAAGATCTTTCATAATTGGCGGCAGAAGATCGAGGGTGATCCCGCTTCATGGTCGGTGCCGGCGGTGATGCATTACGCCACGCACGGCAGTGATACGCCACAGGTTGACGGGGAGACGCTGCCGCCGGACCTCACGATCGGTCCGCGGAACGAGTGCCGCGATCTGCCGGATGAAGCGTACTTTGATGGTCGAATCGCGAAGCTCGCCACGCGCGCACTGGGCCAACTTAAGCAACGTAACGAACCGTTCTTTTTGGCCGTGGGATTCTGGAAGCCCCATTTGCCATTCAATCCACCCAAAAAATACTGGGACCTGTATGATCGCGCCGCCTTCGCGCCGGCGGCCAATTCGCAGCCGCCGCAGGACGTCCCGGCGATTGCGTTACATAACGGGCGCGAGTTGCTTGGCGAAGGCAAGAAGGCACGCCAGCTCAGTCGCGAAGAGATCGTCGAATTGCGCCACGGCTACCTGGCTGGTATCAGTTACCTGGACGCGCAAGTGGGTAAGGTGTTGGCCGAATTGAGGCGGCTGGAGCTGGATCGCAGCACGCTGATCGTCTTCTGGTCCGACCACGGCTTTCATTTGGGTGAACACAGCCTGTGGTGCAAGACATCGAACTTTGAATTGGATGCGCGAGTCCCGTTAATCATCGTCCCGCCCCGGTGCCTGCATGCGGGCGCGAAGACGGAAGCACTTGTCGAATTGCTTGACCTTTACCCCACGTTGGTCGACCTGTGCGGCTTGCCTCGACCCGAGGGACTCGAGGGAGTCAGCCTGAGTCCGGTCTTGCAGAACCCGGCTACGACCGTCAAGCCCGCCGCCTTTACGCAACACCCGCGTCCGGCCTATTACCGGGGTATGCCCGAGGTGATGGGCGTTTCGGTGCGGACCCGTCACGCGCGGTACACGGAGTGGCGGGACTTTGCGACCGGTCGCGTGGTGGCCAGCGAACTCTATGACCACCTGACGGATCCGGAGGAAAACCA
>JAUIHJ010000484.1 GCA_030432015.1 bacterium | reverse complement strand
CACGAGACACCAGCCCCCAGGCTCAGCAGTACCTTCGTTGAAAGGCCAGGTTTGATCCACATCAGGCGACGACTTTGGGGGGAGTTCGGTTCCGGCAAGATGATTGATCACTCTGCATTGGTGCCAGCCTGCAAAGGTTCCACATCCATCGCGATTGCGGCACGATAGTCCGCGCGTGCCTGATGATATTCTAAGAGCGCGTCCATTTCTTTTATGGCCGATTCTGCCGCGTACTGTTCTCGCAACGTGACTTTCAACATGTCCGACGCACCGACCTCGAAGTTGCGACGCTCGCGCTGGGCGAGTTCTTCGGCTAACTTGACCGCGACGCGCGCCTGCAGGACCTGCTCGAAAGAGGCCGTCAGCGCGGCATAGGCTGTTTGCACTTCCACGCTGATTTTATCGGCCGTCATCTGTCGCTTCGCCATCAGCTGCTGCATCTTGGCCTCGATCGCCATCATCTTGCCACGGGCTTTTCGGCGTTGAACCGGGACGTCGACGTAGAGCCCTGCCTCCAGCTGAAACGGGGACTTGTCACGTTTGGAACTGGAGGGCGCGCCGACGTCCTGTGCGCCCCACATGACGGCACTTACATCGGGCTGCAGCAGATTGCGGGCTTCCTCCAAATCAATGTCCAGCTGTTGCCAGACGGTGTCGATCAATTGCAGGTCCGGTCGACCGGCCAAGGCAATCCGTACATCACCCGGCAAATCCTGCGGATCGATACGTTTGGGATCGGGAAACGGCGGTAGTCGGGTCGGCGGTGGCACGATCGGCTGACCTTGTGGGTCGCGAAGATATAGGGATAGCTTGGCGGCTTTTTGCTGCAGCTTTCGTGTGGCATCGGCAAGCTTGGCGCGGCGCGTGGCGACCAATCGCAAGTTGTCCGTAAGTTCGGGCGGGTCGATGAGGCCGGCCTGAACCTGCTGCTCGATCCGGTCCGTACGGCTGCTGGCGAGGTCCAGCACGCGACTCGCAATGGCATAGTTGCGTCCGGCCCCGACCCAGTCCCAATAGGCATAACTCCCTTCCTGGATGAAGCTGATAATCTGCGCTTGGATATCGAATTCGGCCACCTGCTGCCCGAGACCCGTCCGCCAAAGTTCGGCGCGCCGCTCGTCGATCGTTCGGTTTCGCAACAGTGGAATCCGCACGCCCGCCTTGAATTCGCCACCGTCGTTGGTCTGTCGCTCCAGGTACCAGGGCTGAAACTCGCCTCGGCCAATACGGTAGCCAGCCCATAATTCGCTTCCCCCGTAGAGTGGCTGAAGGAGCCCGACGCTTTGACGATAGGTCTCGTAGAATCCCAAGGGCCCGTTTTCGCTGGCAGCCTTCAACTTCAGGTCAAAGCCGCCGTGCGCGGAGAGATGATTGCCCATGGCGATATCACGGGAATAGAACGCGGACTCCAAAAGGGGAAAGCTGTTGTAGATGGACAGGATCACATCGTCCAGGACCAGCGGGTCGGTCGGTGCGATCGGCTGCGGTGACGGGAGGATTTCCGCTATGGGCGGCCCGACCGGGGGCGCTGGGCCGGCGGTGGCGGACTCAGGAGCCCGAGCAGTTGAACCGCTTTCATCCGATTCAGATCCCACTGACGAGACGGGATCATCGAGTGACACCGCGTCGCTGTGGTAGGATGCCCTCTGAACCATCGAGAAGGGCGCCCCACCGTTGCGATCGTGTGGCACTCGTTCGACGTTGATTGGTGGGATCCGGCGTGGAGAAGCAGGAACCGTCGTGTCGCTCGTGAGCGGAATCTCGTGTTGAGAAACAGTGCTCGGCAGGGAAGGCGGGGTCCACTTCGAGACCTGCCGGCAGCCCGTGGCGACGGAGAGCGTCAGCAATATCGGGCAGACAAAATTCCGCAGCCGGGGAGTCATGAAGCGACCGTTGGTTCTTGGTACTCGTTCACTGGTCGGAGCCCGCAGATCGTGCGGCGGGAAAGCACCACGATCGGCACGCGGTGCGCCGAATGTTGTGCCTGACTCCGTCTCGTTGATCCAGCAGGTCAGCCGACTGCGCGCATTGTCAGCGCGAATACCCCTACTGTCGGCACGCCCTGGCCACCGTCATTACGACCAGTATGAGACTTAATGTCCACCTGGGTTCGCTGGGCTGCCCAGTCTATCTTGGCGGTCGCTACAGAGGCTATTTGGGTATCTTGGGAGGCTTTTTCTTGCCGTCGTTCGAGCTGGTTTGATCCTTCGAGACGACTGGGGGGAATCCGTTGAGGCTTCGCCACACCTCGAACCACAGAGGGACTTGATCGAGCAACACCCAGCCATTGGCGCGGACGCCCTGACGTAGGTATCGGTCTTCTGGCCAGGGGCGATCCGTTATGTCGGGTCGGATCAGGACTCGAAATTCACCGGTTCCATTGTCGGATGCGTCGACGGAAACGACTTGTCCACCAAAGGTACCAACCGCGATCGAGGGCCAACCGGTGAATTGCACAGCGGGCCACCCTTCAAACTGCAGTCGCACATGTCGTCCGGGGCTGACCAGTGGCACGTCATTTCCTTTGAGCCACAGCTGGACGGCTCGTTCTCGCGTTTCCGGGACAATCTCACATAGCGGATCCCCTTCCTTGACCATCGCACTCCCCATATTGGGAGTGATTCGAACCATGAAGCCGTCGATCGGGGCGGTAACGATCTGGTTGGCCTGACGCCCCAATTTGATGCGCATCTCGGCGAGATCCTTCTCTGCCTTACTGAGTTCCTGTTGCGACTTGGCGATTTCACTGGTCGCTTTAGCGACGTCCTGTAGGGCCTTCTGGAGCGTCGCTTGGGCGTAGTCGATATCGATTTGGGCCTTGTCCACTTTCGCCTGTCGTTCGGCTTCGGCCGATGCGACGTAGGCCATCCCGCGACTGACCTTGGCTTGGTATTCCCCCAACTTTCGTTGCACCTCCTGGAGTTTCTGCAACGAGATATTTCCATCGGAGTGCAGCATCTGGGTGCGGTCAAATTCGGCTTGCAACTGCGGAATGGCCGCTTCGTATTCGATCAACTGCTGCTTTTCTGCGAGTACTTTCTTGGCCGCCATTTCGACATAGGCGTCTTGGGCGGCGATCGTTTGCTCTTTGACACGGACGTAAGCCTCTTGCTGCCGTTCCAATGGACCGATGACTAACTTGGAAGCGTCCATGGCTTGTTTGCTGAACCGCAGGTGCTCGGTTGCGGCGAGTGCTTGCTGTTCGGTGTTTCGCAGTTGGCTTTCCAGGCGGCCTTGATACTCGGCATCCAGATCTTGGATCTCGACGAGAAACTGCCCTTTGGCGACGCGTGCATTCTCGATGACCCCGTCTCCCCACCGAACGACGCGCCCCTTAATCGGGGCTTCGATGGTTTGACGTCGCTCGCGCGGTGCATAGGCGACCACGCTGCCTGATCCGGTGACGGACTGTTGCCAGGGGGCAAATACCATCAGCACCACCGTCACGGCCAGTAGCGCGAGCAACACTTTGGCGATGCGTCGTGCAATCCGCGATGAACGGGCCAGTCGCAGCGCTGGCATCAGCACTTCGCTGTAGGCGACCGGTGCCAGCATCTGCCGTGACTTCTGGCTCTTGGCTTTAATCATGCTCGTGCTCCATGTGCAGCGCGTCGTGCTGGGCGTACGACTCGCCGGCGCGTCGTAACACGACATGCCGACTGCAAATCTTGCTTAGCGACCGGCGACCCGTAATCAGGACCAGATTCCAGGGGTGTTCGGGGCGACAAAGCCAACTGAGTAGCGCTGTCGCCGCGTCGTCCGGGAGCAAATCGAGGGATCGGTCGAGCAGCAGTAGGCGCGGATGGCCGGCGATCGCGCGCGCCAGCATCAACCGCCTTAATTGGGTGGAGGTCAGTGGGTAACCCGTACTGGACAGATCTGTGTCGATTTGTTCGGGCAACCGCAGAACGTCATCCAGCAGGTCGACGTCGGCCAGGGCTTGTCGGACAGCCGACGCGGAGACGCGTGGTTGTCCAACTCGAACGTTGTCTGTGATGGAGCCTTCAAAGACTTCGACGTCCCGGACCAGCGACACATGCCGCCGTAACGATTCAGGACGCAACTCGCGCAACTCTGCCCCCATCAGGGTCACACGGCCCTGGGTCGGCGTGCGCAGGCCAAACAGCAGATCGAGCAAGGTGCTCTTGCCGCTTTCACTGGGACCGGAAACGGCGATTCGATCACCCGGCTCGATCGACATACTGAAACCGAGCAACACCTGCTCGCCACGTGCATTTAAACAGCCAACGTTCTGCAATTCGATGCGGTCCTCACCGGTGGCCGGCAGGCTGATCAAGCCATCCTGCCGTTCCAACGGCAAGTCGAACAAGGCGCCGAGTTTATCCACCGAAGCCAAGACGTCGTAAAAACTCTCCATATGCTTGCCAAGCTTGGCAAATGAGCCCACGATGACGGCGACGATGAGTTCGGAAGCGACGAGTTGCCCCAGCGTCATTTGCCCTGAGATCACCAACCAGCCGCCCAGACCGAGCAGGACCGTGCTGGCGACCGCCTGCATGCCCAACGCAAACATGATTTGTCGCATCACGATGCGAAAATGATTGGCCCGCGCGGTCAGGTAGTCAAAGATTAAATGGTCGGCGCGTTCGAGGGCAAATTGGGCCGACCCTTCATAACGAAAAGTGGTCGGGCATCCCGCCAGATCTTCCAGCCAGGCGGCCATATGGTACTTCGTTTTCGACTCCTTAATGCTGGTGAGGACAGCACCTCGGCCAAGGACAAAGACGATCACCGCGAGCATCCCCAACAACATCACGTCAAAGCCCAACAGCCAGGGATGGTAAAAGGCCAGCATGGCCATACCAATCACCGTGCCGAGCAACAACGAGACTCCATCCAGGAGGAGTTGTGCCGCGACCTTCTGGACCACCACAACATCAAAGAAGCGATTCACCAATTCACGTCCGGATTGGCCATCGAGCGACGAGGTTTGTACACGCGGCAGACGAAACGCCACATCGGCCGCCACGCGGGCGAACAGTCTGCGTTGCATGATTTCGACAACATAGGTCTGCAAGGCCCGCAGCGCGCCGGAAAACGACAGGAATGCCAACAGCATCAGCGACAGGATGATCAGCGGTTGCAGAAATCTTCCAAATGCGACCGTATTCACCAGCGTCTCGACCGCAATCGGCGTCGCCAGCCCGAGAAGCCCAATGATCAAGGCGAACACGATGACAATCCAGATATCAGACCACTCGGGCCTCAGCAGGGCCCACAGTCTCCGCAAGGGCTTCTTGCTGGCGACTTCGCCACTGACATCGATGCCGGGGCCGGGTTCGACAATCAAGCAGCGGATCGCATCGCTTGCCTGTGCCGCACCCAGGGATTCTCGGACCTGTCCGGTGGAAAGCCATTCGACGGGCGTTTCATCATCCGGCCTGAGGACCAGCAATCGTCCGCGGTGCATGCGAGCAATCGCCAACCAGGAAGCATTGTCACACTGGGTAACGATTTGCGCGCCGTCGAACGCCATCTCGATGACCTGCTCGATCGTACAGTCGATCGTGCGGCAACGCAGGCCAAGGCTCTGCAGCGCATCATAAAGCCAAACATGCCAGATCAGCTCGTTCGGATCCGCGATCTCCGAATTCGCCTGCTCAATGGCATCACGAATCACCGCGCGCGCATGGGCGCGCTCCGATTCGAATCCCAACTGGTCGATTAACGCGCTGACGATCTCGATTTCGTGATCGATATCCACCGCGGTGCGGTGGTGAGTCGGTTCCGGCTTTCGTGGCGGCATGCGGGTAGTTCACCAAGTCAGGCCAGGGGTGGCGCCGATCGTGCACAGAAGCGGCGCAATCCATGGGTACTCTAGGTCGTATGGTTCAAATCGACAAATAGAATGTGTCGAATTGATGTATCGATAAAAACGATGAAATGCATCAGAACGATGGTGGGTCGGATCGTGAGGTTCGGATTCGCTACGACGCGTCGTGCCGAGCGTCGCGAAACCGGTTGGTACGTTGGGGCATCCATTGGCCACCATGGATCGGGCATTGTCTGCGTTATCGTGGCGGGCGTTTGACAGACCACGCCGCGAATTCTGGGAGCGGGGAAGCAAGCCGAGAAAATAGCACGGCGTTCAATCAAGCGACACATCAACCGTTGCGGAGTGCACGCTCATGCGCGTCGGCGTCCCGGCATACCACGTCAGCAGGACGTGGCGGGCGCCGGCGGGGCGGATGCAGGGGTGACCAAAGCTCCACTTCCCCATATCTTCCCAAAACTGGGCGAAGTCGACATTTTCCAGGCCTTGCGTCAAATCGGCTTGCTCGTCGTGCTCGTGAATCAGCAGGCATTTTGACACGGGCCACGTCTTCCCGCCATCGGACGACTGCCAAAGCCGCATCGTGCCGGGACGGTCGCGGTCCACCACGAATGCCAGCAGGCGGCCGTCTCCCAGCAGGCACGGCGCGGCGATCTGGCCTGGAATCGACGTGGCCTGCGGGGTTGCGGTGGCGGTCCCGCAGTCGGCGAGCGTCGA
>JAUIHJ010000483.1 GCA_030432015.1 bacterium | reverse complement strand
AATTGCTTGGCCAACTCTACCGCCTGCGCATCAGCACGCTCGACAGCTTGTTCATCCAGATGACCCGCAGCCTGAGCCTGGAATTGGGTGTGCCTCCTAACTGGCGCATTATTGACGAGTTGGAGGATGCCGCGCTTCGAGGCGAAGCACTCGAGACGCTCTTCCAACGCGGTTCGACCGCCAACTTGATGACGCTGACGCATCTCTTGACCAAGGGCGAAGCAAGTCGAGGCATCGGCGACCTGGTGGGGGATGCCATCAACGACATGTACGAGCTATTCCTGGAGACCGACGAAGCTGCTTGGCATGCGTTCCCGAAACTCAAGCCGCTGGCTGGCGAGCAATTTTCCGAGGCGCTTGAGGCCTTGCGCGAACTCGAAGTCACCGGGAAGAATTTTACCAAAGCACATCAGGCTGACTATCGCCGCGCGCTGAACCAGGATTGGGAATCGTTTGTGGGAACCGGCGTGGGGGCGAAGGTCGCGGCGCAGGAAGAGAAATACGGCAGGCAAGTGATTCCGGACGCGATGGTGGACGCCTATCAACCGTTGGTCCAGCACGCACGGGCCCTGCTGATCGGCCGTATCGCTCAACAAACGGCCGCGTCGTACCAACTGCTCGCGACCTTCGATGTCGAGTATCAGCGGCTCAAGCAGCAGCGCAGGGCGATGCGCTTCGCCGATGTCACGTGGCGACTCGCGCATGCCGCCATGAATACCCGCGGCAGTTCGAAGGCCGAACTCGGACGCCTGGCGTTTCGGCTGGATGGGCAAATCGACCATGTGTTGCTCGACGAATTCCAGGACACGTCGCCCCCACAATGGCACGCCATTCGTCCGTTGGTGGAGCGTGTGACCTCCAGTCCCGCCAGTTCCTTCTTCTGCGTCGGCGACGTGAAGCAGGCCATTTACGGTTGGCGCGGTGGATTGGCAGAGATTTTCGACGCGGTCAGTGAGCAACTGCCAAACATCCAACAACAATCGCTCAATGTCAGCTTCCGTTCCTCGCCAGCCGTCATCGACACGGTCAACCGCATCTTCACTGGCATCACGCGGCACGACAACTTGGAACGCACCGAGGCGGCCGTGCAGACCTTTGCCGATCGCTTCGAGACGCACGCCACCGCCCTGACCGAACTGCCGGGCTACGTCTGCCTGGCAACCGCGCCAGTGGAAGAAGCGTTGGATCCCAAAGAGACGATGCTGGATTTTGCTGTCGAGCGGATTAGCCAGTTGCATGCGGCCACCCCCAGTGCATCGATCGGTGTGCTGGTGCGGACCAATGCCACGGTCGCCAAGATCATTGGCCGCTTAAGGCAACGTCAAATTCTCGCCAGCGAGGAAGGTGGCAACCCGTTGACTGATGCGGCGTCCGTGCAGGTGGTACTGTCCCTGTTGAGGCTGACGGATCACCCGGGCGATCGCGTTGCGCGATTCCACGTCGCGAATTCTCCGTTGGCCGCTGCATTAGGGTTTGACGATCTACAAGGCGACGCGGCGGCTGCGACCGCCGCGCAGCAGATCCGGCAGCAGCTTGTCGACCAAGGGTACGGCCCCGCCGTCGCGGATTGGGCACGCATCGTCGGAGCAGGTCTGGATGCGCGCGAGCGGAATCGACTTGCGCAATTGGTCGAACTGGCCTACGTCTTTGGCGCCAGCCCCACGATCCGCACTTCGAATTTCGTCGCCTTTATCGAGCAGGAACGCGTGTCCGATCCAGCCTCGGCGAATGTCCGCGTGATGACCATTCATCAGTCCAAGGGGCTGGAGTTTGAAATTGTCGTCCTCCCCGAATTGAATGCCAATTTAGCCGGGCAACCGGCATCGTTCGTCGTCCGCCGCGCCGAATCGACCCAGCCAGCCGATCGTGTATGTCGCTACGTGAACGAAACGACGCTCCGGCTCTTCCCTCAGCCCATCCAAGAGATGTTTGCCACGGCCACCCACCGCAGTGTCTCCGAGTCACTGTGCCTGTTGTACGTTGCCGTGACGCGGGCCCGCAATGCGCTTTACATGCTGGTCGATCCCTCCAAGCCGAATGAAAAGAAGGTGCCGCGCACCTTCGGAGGCTTGCTGCGCGCGGCATTGGCCGGCAACGAGCCGGTCGCTCCGGATCAACTGCTCTTCGAACACGGGCGACCAGATTGGTCGAAGGACATCAAGGCAGAGCCAGCCGACGACGTCAGGGTCGCCGCGCCACCACCGGCACGACCCACGAAGATCACAATGGCTCGCGCCGTTGGTGGCCATCGACACAGTTTGCCGCGCACGAGCCCGTCCACCTTAGAGGGCGGCAATCGAGTTCGCTATGATCAGCTCTGGCAAACTCCCAATCGCGAATCGCTGCTGCGTGGGACCATGGTGCATGCTTTTTTTGAGAGCATTCATTGGTTGGAGGACGGAATGCCGCAGCAGGCAGCATTGCGGAATGTGGCGGACCGACTGCTACGAACGCAAGCCGCACCGGTCTCACTCGATCTCGACCCGCTCATCGAGCAATTCCTGGCGGATCTCGCGCGACCTGCAACCTCCCTATTGTTGCATCGAGAAAGCTACCTGGCGTCCCTGGAAAGCGTGTTGCCAGGAATCTGGCCAGGAGGATCCGCTGACCTGGGCGTCGTCGTGCAAAATGAACGCCCTTTCGCGATCCGCGAGCAGAATCGCATGCTGACCGGCTACATTGACCGGCTGGTACTGCTGTCGCAGGGGAATGCACTGGTTGCCGCCGAGGTGATTGACTTCAAAACGGACCTCATTCGCTCGAAATCGCAACAAACCGAACGGATCGACTCTTATCGCCCGCAAATCGAGGCGTACCGCCGCGCCATCATGGCGATGACCGGGCTGGCGGCGGAACGCATCGCCGCTCGATTGCTTTTCACTTCGACCGACGAAATCCGAGCGCTCTAGACGCCACATGATTCACTTACGACGTTGCCATCCGCTGACAGGGCTCTGTCCTGGATCTTCCGAGGCAGGTAAGTTATCAACTGGTTGATGGTCCCCTGTAGTTGAGAGGCAGCACTGATGACGTGTCGAGGAGTTCGCGGAGCTACCACGGTCGACGCCAATACGCGCGAGGCAATCCTGGAAGAGACTCGCAAACTTCTGGCGTTAATGATTCATTTCAACGGCATCGAGTCACCCGATGTCGCCAGTGTCATCTTCACCATGACGACCGATCTCGATGCCGAGTTTCCCGCCTTGGCCGCTCGACAACTCGGCTGGCTTGACGTCCCCCTCCTGTGCACGAACGAAATCAACGTGACGGGCAGCCTGCAGAAGTGCATTCGTATTCTCGTCCAATGGAATACGGATCGACCACAAACCGAGATAACGCACGTCTACCGGAACGAGGCACGGAGACTGCGGCCTGACAAATGCGAACTTCCAGCGATCGACATTGAAGAGTTGGAGCGATGGATCGCCGAACAGTTGGCGACGTATCGCGACTGAACCTGTCAAGCGCTGTTCGAAGCGAAAAAGGCCACCCCCCCCGGGGTGGCCTTTTCGATTTCTGCGTCGAATCTCAGTCGAACAGGACTAAAAGCAAGTGCCACAATGGACGGGAACCTGGCACGAGATCGTCTCTGCGACGGTACGGCAGACCATCACCGTTACCTGACGCTCGACCTGGTGCGGGACCATGACGGTGCATTGCCGCTTTCGCTGCTCGGCGACCACTTTGTAGGTCGTGACATTGCACGTCTGATCACGGGGTTCCTGCACATAGCAGGTGTAGGCAACTTCTTTGGTTTGAGGCTCGGTGATGTACCGGCAAACCTTGACCTTACGCGTATGCACTTCGGGGTGGCACACGGTGACGTTGTACTGGTATTCCTCTTGTTCGTAGTTGTTCTTCCAAACGGTGACAGGAACATCCTCGGTAACGTAGTTCGGACGCCATACACATCGCGTGACTTCCACAACACCACACCCACCGCAGGCCCCACAGCCGTGACGGTGGAAACAGTGACCGCAGGGCACGGTACACGTCACGTTCTCAAAATGGCCTTCGTCGCGGCAGACCTTGCGGGTGGTTTGAACCTGTACAGGTCGGCAGACCGTCCGAACTCCCTTCCTTGTCTCCGTCTTGGGAACCATCACCGTGTATTGCTGATCAACTTCTTCCCAAACCGGGCGACAGACGTTGTAGTGAACGGTCTTGGTCTTTTGCACCGGGACCGTAACCAAGACCTTTCGCGTGACCTGGTGCGTTTCTGGAACGCGACGATGCACCGTATACATACTCTCTTTGATTTCTGGGCGATATTCCGTCGTATGGATCGTACGCGTCTCCGGAACCATCACCTTGCGGTACACAACCCGCTCGACGGTCTGGTACGTCGGTGGACAATAAACCGGGCCCCTGACACAGGCCGCGCATCCGCATCGACCGCCCGCTTCCGCGTCTTGCGAAGTTGCCATGATGGTCATGGCAAGCATCGCCACCAAGCCTAAAACCCTGTAAAGCTTTTCCATTCGTCTAATCATTGTTTGCTCCTCGAGATGCCAGCTAGCGGGTCTCCGCGACCGCAAAAACGTGGGGGTGCAGAGTGCGATGTCTGCGTATTATGGCGAATATAAACCGGAGACAGAGGAAATGGAAGAAGGTAGCGAATAAAAAGGATATACAGCTACGGGGCGGGGTAAATGGGCTGTTCCCAGGGGGCGTGGCCATGAATCACCCGATAAACGTCGGCCGCGGCAAAGAAGCCGGACACTGCGATCGCACCGCAGCAGATCAGGAGCCCCAAGATGGCCGCTTTATGGTTCTTCGAATAGAGCCCCCAGACCCCCAGGCCAAGCCCAACCGCCGACAGAATCACGGCCGCGATCGGTACCGGATAGGCCAGTCCCAGGCTGAGCAACCCCAGGCCAGTGGCAATTGCGGGCCCCGCGGTGGCGCCGGGAAATTTTGGATATTTGGTCGCATTTGGCGGGGCATTGAGAATGGCGTCCGTCACCGGCACATTGTCGGCAGCGATCTCGCTGGACCGAAATGGTGACCCACGGCGCATTGCCTGTGGCCCTTGGTGGCGGGCATCGACGGAGCGCGGCGCACCGCTGGCGAGCGAGCCGCCCTGAGCCACATCCACTGAATTCGCATCGATGAGGATCGCTTCGAGCGGTGCGTCGGGCTGTTCAGGCGGACGATCCGAGCCAAGCTCGGCCGGCGCGGGGGGGACCAAACTCGCAACTGGAGCTCGGCGCAGCGGCGGAATCTCGATATCCCCGCTGCGCGACTCGTATTCCGTACCGCAACGCCAGCAGCGATTGATCGCCCCCAACAATTCCTCACCGCATTTTGCACAAAGTACTGCCATTGCAGAATTGGCTCGACACGCTACGTGGTGCGGAATGGAACGCGAATGATCGTGCGGGCGATCGGCATCGGCTGGTGGCCAACTTCCCGCGTCGGCCGTTCCTTGTCAATCTAGCAGGATCAAACTACGTTAGGTACTTCCCTACCGCAAGTTTCTTCCGGCTGTATCCCTTGACTGCACGCCTCTTCCGTTCGACCACAACGGGCGGCAGCGGCCGACTGACCCGCGATCTTCTGCGCTGGAGAAAGCCCATGCGTTCGACGCATTCCCAACAACAGCTCATCGCCGCCATGATGCTGACAGCCTGCTGCGCCTTCCTACCGGCCCCAGAGTCCGGGGCACAGGATCGCCCGAACGGATCGGCAGTCGCGCCCGTAGCGCCGGGCGTTGCCGGGCCAACCGCACCACGCATTGCCCCAGCGAGCGACGAGGGGCAGCGCGCGTTAGCGGGGTTCAAACTTCCCGCCGGATTCAAGGGCTCGCTGTTTGCCGCCGAACCGCTGCTCGCCAATCCCGTCGCCTTCTTTGTCGATTCCAGGGGCCGTTTTTTTGTCTGCGAATCGTTTCGTCAAAACGCGGGAGTGACAGACAATCGAGGGCATGACGAAGCATGGCTGGAGGACGATCTGGCAGCCCAGACGGTCGCCGACCGGATCGAATATCATCGTCGGCATTTGCAAGAGAAGGTGCGCGAATACGAATCCCAGGACGATCGCATTCGTCTGCTGGAAGATGTTGATGGAGATGGCACGGCGGATCGGGCAACGGTCTACGCCGACCATTTTCATTCCCTCGCCGAAGGCACCGGGGCGGGGGTCCTGGAACACCAGGGTGACGTATTCTATACCTGCATTCCGAATCTGTGGCGTTTACGTGACGACGATGGTGACGGTCAGGCGGATCAACGCACGGCCCTGCACTACGGGTTCGGCGTCCGTGTCGCCTTTCGTGGCCACGACCTGCACGGTCTCGAAATGGGACCGGACGGGCGCCTTTATTTCAGCATCGGCGACCGCGGTTATCACGTCGAGACCGATCACGGGACACTTGCGGACCCGCGGTCTGGTGCGGTGTTTCGCTGCGAGTTGGACGGTTCTCGCTTGGAGGTGGTCGCGACCGGACTGCGGAACCCCCAGGAACTCGCCTTCGACGACTTCGGCAACCTCTTTACCGGGGACAACAACTCGGAC
>JAUIHJ010000482.1 GCA_030432015.1 bacterium | reverse complement strand
TAACGCTCGGCGCCGGTGATTTTTGAATATCGGTCTGCCAGACGGGTTGGCGGTTGGAGTCTAGCAAGCTCACACGAAAGTTGGCGAGCCGCGAACCGACCGTTCCGTCCGATCGATTCCACACAGCGACCCGGTCGATCGAAACGGCTTTTCGCAGGTCGACCTCCCACCAGGGATTGTTCTCGGTGGTCGTATGCGTTGTTGAGCGGGCATCAAAAAAATGCCCGTCGGTGTTTCCGTCGATGGCAAGCCGCGCCGGTGCATCGTTGCTGATACTCGATTGCGTTGCCGTACCGTCGGTTGCGACATTCACCTGTTGGCTGAAGATCTGGACTTCAGCGAGCGAAAGGATCTTCGCCGTGCCGGGCAATTCGATCCGAACATAACGTCCCACTTGCGGTTGATCGGCCGTCGCGGATTCGAATTGCTTGAGCCGCAGACGCGTGGCATCGATCTGCGATTGAAGCGTCGCGACGCGGTTGGCAATGTGCTGGATCTGGTAGTCGACCAATGGTGTTGGGGCCGGCATGGTCGGGGATTCGTCAGGGCGGTCGTTGTCGGCCGTTTGATTGAAGATGGCGTAGAGTGCGTAATACTCGCGCTGGCTGATCGGGTCGTATTTGTGGTCGTGGCAGTTCGCGCATTGCATGGTCAAGCCCGTCCAGACTTGCATCGTGGTTTCCGCGCGGTCCTTGACAGCGGCGACACGAAACTCCTCGTCATCCGTGCCACCCTCGGTATTGGTCATCGTGTTGCGATGAAATGCCGTGGCCATGCGGTGCGAACGTGTGGCGTCGGGCAATAGATCCCCGGCCAGCTGTTGGACGGTAAAGTCGTCGTAACCGAGATTGTGGTTGAACGCATCAATGACCCAGTCGCGATAGCGCCACATATTGGGACGTAGCGGGTCGCTGCCGTACCCACGCGAATCGGCGTATCGAGCCAGATCAAGCCAGTGTCGCGACCAGCGCTCTCCAAAGCGTGGATCGTCAATCAAACGCGCGACCAGCCTGTCATACGCGTCCGGCCGCCGATCGTTGACAAATTCGGCCACCTCCTCAATCGAAGGGGGGAGCCCGCGCAGGTCCAGGCTCAAACGTCGAATCAAGGCGTGCGGGTCCGCTTCGTCCGACGGCGTTAGCCCCGCGCGTTCCAAGCGGGCGATCACGAAATAGTCGAGCGGATTCCGCGCCGCAGCCAGATGTTGAATGATCGGCAACGCGGGGCGCGATGGCGCGGTGAAGGACCAGTAGTCCGCATAATTTCCGCCTTGTGCGATCCACTGGCGAAGCACCGTAATTTCGGTTGGGCTGAGCATCGCCTTGGTTTCAGCCGGCGGCATGCGTAGATCGTCATCCGGGGAGGCAATCCGGGCGATCAATTCACTTTGCTCGGGGTCGCCCGGGACGATGGCGTGTTCTCCGCTATCGAGCAATGCCAGTGCGCCGTCGCGTGTATCAAGCCGCAGGCCCGCTTCACGGTGGTCCGCGTCTCGTCCATGACAACGCAAGCAGTGCTTCGCCAGGATGGGACGCACCTCCTCATTGAACCGGATCGCCGTATCGGCAGGCGCCGGGACTGCGGTCAACATGAAACCAGCGAAGCAGACAATGGATGCGAACCGATGTCGATACATCGAGCGGTGGGCTCCTGCAATGCGGGGCGGGCGGGGAACGTTTAGTTTACCATCTGGGGCGTTGGCAAACAGAACAAAACGCCTACACTCGTTATCCATGAATAATACCGAGATGGGATTTGAGGTGCTGTACGAAGCTGGACCGTGTTTGGCGGTCGCCAAGCCGGGCGGTTTGCTGACGCAAGCGGCCCGCGGCATTGATAGCCTGGAAGTCCGTGTCAAGGAATTCCTGGTGGCCCGCGACTCCAAGCAGGGCGCCTATCTGGGAATGGTGCATCGTTTGGACCGGCCCGTGTCGGGCGTCCTGGTGATGGGTACGAATCGGCGGACGGCCCGGCGACTGGCCGAACAATTTGAAGGCCGCATGGTACACAAGGTCTATTGGGCGTTGGTCGAAGGAGAGATCGAAGAAGAATCAGGGACGTGGCGCGACTACCTTCGCAAGATCCCCGACGTTGCACAGGCTGAAATTGTCGATGAGCACACTCCAGATGCTCGCGAAGCCATCTTGAAATACCGCGTTGTCGAGCGCCGTGAGCACCTGACCTGGCTGCAAATTCAGCTCGAAACGGGCCGCATGCATCAGATTCGGGTCCAGGCCGCCGCGCGTGGTTGGCCCGTCGTCGGTGATCAACAGTACGGCGCAGGCCGACCGTTTGGAAGGCAATTTGACGACGTACGGCAGCGGCTCATCGGCCTTCACGCCCGCGAGTTGGGGTTTCGAGAGCCTAAGAGCTGGGAGCGCGTCCTGGTGGAGGCCCCTTTGCCGCAGCCGTGGCACGATCTAGGAATCACCGAAGAGGTTGCCAAGGCCACGCGGCAGCGCATGGCGGGCGATCCAGGGCGTTGGTCGTGAAGTTGCACCACTTTGCCGCGCAGCGACGGCTGGCCAGCATCTGACATGTCTACGGCATGCGCAATCGCGCAACTTCACAAGCCGTGGGGAAACGTGACGCAATCAGGTCACGCAGTGCTGCAGCGGTTCAGATTGTCGGGCGGCCGCGTTAAATCCAGCGAACGGTTACGGTCAATACAGCGGATCAGCGCCTGACCTCACGGATTCGCCCCCGTGGCGGCATTCCCCCGCGGAATTTATAATTTGGCGACTGTCAGGCAAGCGAGCAGAACATGAGCAAGCAAAACAAGTTGCGTATTGGCGCGGTTTCCTACTTGAATACCAAGCCACTGGTCTACCATTTGGACCAGTTGTTGCCCGACGCAGAGATTGTCTACGACCTGCCCAGCCGATTATCGGACGACCTGGCCCGTGGGAAGCTAGACATCGCACTGATTCCGTCGGTCGAATCATTCCGCGACCCTAGTTATCGCATCATCTCGGACGCTTGCATTGCCTGCCGCGGTCCGGTGATGAGCGTTAAGTTGCTGAGCCGCTGTCCTTTCCAGCAAATCCGGACGCTGGCCCTAGACGAGGGATCGCGAACGAGTGCCGCGCTGGCTCGGATTCTGCTTCAAGAGCGATATCAATTATCACCGGCGATGCAGCCGTTCCCGATTGGCTCGGCGGTTGACCAGACCACCGCGGACGCCGTCCTGTTAATTGGCGATCGCGCCATGCACTCGCCGCAGGGCTTCGTCGCCGAGTGGGACCTGGGGGACCAGTGGTGTCGATGGGCGGAGCTGCCGTTCGTTTTCGCGATGTGGACCGCACGCGCCGGCGACGATGCACCTCGAGTTGACCGCGTCGCCGACGCACTTCAGCAGTCCCGCGACCTTGGCGTCCAGAATCTGAGTGAGATCGCGACGCGGGAAGCCGCGACGGTGGGGCTCACCATGGACCAGGCCCTCTGCTATTTGCGTGACAATTTGTATTTTTACCTGGGGCCGCGCGAGCAAAGCGGCCTGGAACTATTTCGACATCACGCGACGCAGCTTGGGATCGTCCCCGCGGCGTGGCAAAAAGACGCGGAAAACGAAGAAACTCATGGTTGCAAGACTCCTTGAAAAATCCGTTGCCGGCGAACGTCTGACTCGTGATGAAGGGCTCGCGTTGCTCGAATCTCACGATCTAGCGGCACTGGGACGCGCGGCGGACGCTGTTGCCCGACGACTCCATCCCGAGCCATACCGGACGTATAACATCGACCGGAATATCAATTACACGAATATCTGCACCGCCGTTTGCGACTTTTGCGCCTTCTATCGCCGGCCGGGGCATGACGAGGGGTACGTCTTACCGCGTGCCGAAATTCTGAAGAAAGTCGCCGAAACGGTCGAACTGGGGGGCGAGCAGATTCTCATGCAGGGCGGATTGCACCCGAAATTCGACCTGCAATGGTACGAAGAACTGCTGGGCGACATCAAACGTGAGTTTCCGCAGGTCAACATTCATGGTTTCAGTCCGCCAGAATTGCATCACTTCACCAAGGTCAATAACCTCCCGATCCGCACCGTGCTCCAGCGTCTCAAGGATGCCGGACTGGGGAGCATCCCCGGCGGCGGGGCGGAGATTCTGGTTGATCGGGTTCGAGCGGAGATTACGCGCGGCAAGGTCATGACCGATGATTGGCTGGAAGTGATGCGTGTCTGGCACCAATTGGGCGGACGCAGTACGGCGACGATGATGTTCGGGCATGTCGAGACCCTGGCCGATCGCATTGAGCACCTGGATCGCGTGCGTCAATTGCAGGATGAAACCAAAGGCTTTACAGCATTCATCTGCTGGACATTTCAGGCCGAACACACCGAGATGGCTGACATCCCGCCGGCCGGCTCATTTGAATACCTGAAGACGCAGGCCGTGTCACGGTTGTACTTGGATAACGTACCGAGCATTCAGTCAAGTTGGGTCACGCAAGGCCTAAGGATCGGGCAATTGGCGATGCTGTTTGGTGCCAATGATATGGGCAGCTTGATGATCGAAGAGAACGTCGTGGCGGAAGCGGGGACGACGCACTTCTTGACACTCGATGAGATTCGCACTGCCATCACGGAACTTGGCTTTGTACCTCGACAGCGCAATGTCTTCTATCAATTGGTTGACGAAGAGCGAGAGCAGATCGCCGTCGAAGCCAATCGGCGCCGCGACCGCAAACCGTTGCCGGTCCTTGCCTAAATAACCGAGTGCAATTCAGCGACAATCCTTGACCGGCTCGTTTTTCGCCGCCGATTGGATCCAACTGCAGAAGAACCGCCTGTCGGCGAAAAGGGTGACAGTCCCGCTGACGGGGTGCGCGCTGCTGAATTGCGCTGCTGAATCGTGCTCGGCCATTTAGGCGAGTGAACGAGTCTCCTACAGGTCTTCTTCGTTCGGCCGGTCGTAGAACGGCGCGGCGAAGGTTGCAAACGTGGCACTGTCGACGGACGAAAGCAACGAGGTCTTCGCGTCACTCGCACCGTTGGTCGTCAACTCGATCCCCTCATCGCGGCTCGCGAGACTCCAGTCGGTTTTGCTGACTGGTAAGAGCCAAAGTTCTTCGGTGGCTTCGCGTGGCTGGCGAAGATCCGGTACCCAGATGGGTGCCGTCGCGAGATCGGGTTGCATTTCCGAGGTCAACGCCACCGCTGGTCCATAGGCCGCGCCGTTCAGCGAGGCTTGTACCGTACCGCTGACGCGCTCGATTCGAATCGCGTCCGCATTCAGATTGCCGTTTGCATCGTCGGTCAGTCGGACGACCAGCGTCGGGCCGTTGACGGCCAGTGGACTGCCCAGCCGTTCCCAGTTGGCGCCGGCGTCGGCAAAGTCATTGGGCGCCTGCCGCTGATCGACTCGGACCGTCGCCATCGGCGTGGCGCCGTCGAGGATCTTAAACGGTGAATTGGTGGCGCGATTGTAGAAGGCGGTCCAAGTCGCCGCGACCTGGTACTCTCCTGGCGAAAGGCCAGTGAAGGTCCAGGTCGCCGCCTCGCTCCCGGTCCCATAGGAGTTTTCGTCGACGTCGTTCTGGAAGCCCTGTCCCGACCAGCGGGTCCAGGATCCCACCGCGGCGTAGCCCGCATCGCCGTTGTCGATAATCTGCACGGCGGGTGCGGGGGGCAATGCCGCCACCTGGCCGCTAATGGAGAAATTGAACGGGCTCTCGTTGTCATCATTGTTGGCAAATGAGAGTTGGCCGCTGAAGGTGGCTTCGGTGGCAGACAGCAGCTGGACCGTGAACGAGGTTGATCCACCGGCGGCCACGGTCGTGTTGGCAAAGCTGGACGTGACGACGAACCCGTTGGGAACGTTGATCGGCTGATTCAGCGTCAACGGCTCGGTCCCCACATTCTTGACAGTAAAGACTTTGGTCCGTGGTGTGTTGGGTTGCGTGCTGCCGAAGGAGATTGGGCCACCCCCGTCGGCGATCTCGTTGGTTCCATCAAAGACTTGGATCTCAGGCCCCTGGATCGGGCTGCCAATGCGTTCAATTCTGATTCCGTCGGCGATCAGGTTACCACTGGCCGCGTCGGTCAGCCGCACCACCAGCGTCGTGCCAGTCACCGTAAACGTGCCACCCAGCCGCTCCCAGTTCGTGCCGGCGTCAAAATAGTCGTTGGGTGCCAACCGCTGGTTGATCAGAACTGTATCCAGACGGCTATTCCCATCATAAATCTCGAACGGGGAATTCGTGGCGCGATTCGAGTACGCCGACCACGTTGCGGCCACCAGGTATTGCCCCGGTTGCAGTCCACCGAAGGTCCAACTTGCCGACTCGGCGCCGGTTCCGGGGCCGTTCTCATCGACATCGCTATAGTAGCCTTGCCCAGACCAGCGGGTCCAGTTGCCGACGGTGCTGTAGCCGTCGTCTCCATTATCCATGATCTGCACCACGGGCGGCGGAGGCACATCGGCTACAACGCCGCTGACGACAAAGTTGAAGGGGCTCTCGTTGTCGTCGTTGTTGGCGAAGCTGAGTTGCCCGCTGAAAGTCCCTGTCGTCGCAGAC
>JAUIHJ010000481.1 GCA_030432015.1 bacterium | reverse complement strand
GCGATGGGCATGACGCTCGCAGGCGGGGCAGCGGTTGGAATGAGGCGGGCAGCGCCGTCGTCCGCGGCGGAAACGCGGGGTGCATGGACCGCCATCGCGGGAGAGGTTTCGGCGGCGGTCCCAGGCCATGGATCCGAAACAACATCGGCAACTTGATTCAAGGTCGGCTGCATGCGGTCTAAGAAAAACCGGGGCTGGACGCCGATCCAGACGACAAATACCGCCAACGGCACCAGCGCCGCAATCTCCCGCCAACACAAATCACCAGCCGGCGGATGATCCGATCCGTCGCCCGCGTGACTCGACTTCTGCGTCTCACCAAAAAAGACTCGCTTGACCAGCGACAACATATACCAGGCCCCCAACACCACGCCGGTCACGGCCAAGACCGCAACCAAGGTCAACGAAGTCTGAAATTCCGCCGGAGTACCCGTCCAAGCTCGCTGAAACATGCCTAGCAGAACCATGAATTCGCCCACGAACCCGTTCAGACCGGGCAAGCCGATACTCGAAAAAGTGAACAGGAGCATGAAACAAGCGAGCCACGGCGAACCCTTCGCCAAGCCACCGAATCGAGAAATCTCACGGGTGTGATAGCGTTCATACATCATGCCGACTAAAGCAAACAGGGCGCCGGTCGAGATCCCATGGCTGATCATCTGCAGCGTTCCACCCTGCAGCCCCAGCCGGTTAAAAGCGAACAGCCCGAGCATGCAAAAACCAAGATGGCTGACGCTGGAATAGGCAATCAAGCGTTTGATGTCGGTTTGCACCAGGGCCACCAGCGCACCATACATGATGCCAATCACCGCCAGCCAAAGCAGCACAGGCATCGCCGCCGTGGCGGCGTCCGGTAACATCGGAATGCTGAATCGGACGAACCCGTAAGTGCCGATCTTCAGAAGGATCCCCGCCAGAAAAACACTGCCTGCCGTCGGGGCCTGAACGTGTGCCAGCGGCAACCAGGTATGCAGGGGAAAGAGGGGAACTTTGATCGCAAAGCCGATAAACAGCGCCCAAAAGATCACCAGCCGCAGTCCCGCGTCCTGACGTCGAAAATCATCCACCGAGATCTGGGCGTAAGCGAGTTCCGGGCTGTCGGATTCCAGTCCCGTATGTTTCACAAACACTTGCTTGGCACGCTGCTGTCGAACGCGCGACTTGCCGGCGGTCACTTCAACCAAATTCAGGGTGCCGTTTCCATCCTGATCAAGGTCTTCAAAAATGGTGGCGTGCTGATGCTGAAGTTCAGCCGTCAAGTAAGGAATGGAAAACGACAGCGGGCGGTCTGGTGTGTTTGACCAGGCTCCAGTCGAACCGGCGCGGTGGGCCCCCAAAAAAACCAGGGTCAACAGCCCGAGGAACGTCAGCACACTACCGGCCAGGGTAAACAGGAAGAACTTGATCGCCGCGTGGCGACGGTCTTCACTGCCCCAAATACCGATCAAGAAGAACAACGGAATCAGGGTAAATTCGAAGAAGACGTAGAACAGGATAATGTCGCGGGCGGAAAACACACCCAAGCAGCCGGCTTCCAACAGCATCAACATCCCGAAAAACAGCGCGGCCCGATCCTGAATGGCGTTCCAACTAACCAGGACGGCTGTCCACATCAGCAAGGCCGTCAGGCCGTAAAGCCAAATCCCCAATCCATCCAAGCCAAGGCTGAACCGAACATCGAGCCCTGACGTTTCGCCCAGCCAGATCGCCTCCGACGCCGCGAACAGACCATTGGTCGCGCCATCCGCGGGAAACGCCGCGATCACGCAGGTGACCAGCGCCAACGTGATCATCGTCACCGCCAAAGCAATTTGCCGCGCGAATCGCTGCGTGCCGGGGATCGCCAGCACCAGCGCGCCGACCAACGGCGTGAAGATGGAAATCTGAAGTAACGTGGATACGTCCATAAGGAGTTCTTGGGTCTTTACGTTTTCTTGAGCCCCGCGCCGGTCGACGTGACGGGTCTCTGAGTTTGATGGGTCTCTGAATTCAAGTCTGTTCTGAACGTAGGTAGGATCTCTGCGTTTAGCTGGCCGCCCAAATCATCTTGGCGGCGACCAGGATCAGCATCGCCAAGACCATGGCCAAGGCGTAAAACTGAACCAATCCCAATTGCAGCGGACGCATCAGCGCGCCCAAACGTGGCGGTAGTCGACCGATGGCGTTGACGATGCCATCGACCACCCAGCGATCGACGACATAGCAAACGGCACCCAAGGTGCGCAACGGCAAGACGACGACGAGAAAATAAATCTCGTCAAGGTAGAATTTTCGTTGCGACAGGTTGTACGGCGACAGTGTTCGCCCCAGCAGAAACGGCGTTGTGACCACGAGAACAATCATCAGGACGACATTGCCCAGCAACGACGTCAGCCAGCCCAAGTGGGCCGCAGAGGCCTGCCGGTGGATCGCTTCGATCCAGCCAACCCGGCTCCATCGGGCCACCGCCTCAACGTCCAGATTCCGGGCAATCATTTCGAAATCAAAGACCGACTTGAGCCACCGGATTTCGCGCTGGTCCCCCAGATACAGGTACGTGGCAATCAGCAATGCGGAAAGAGCGATGGCACTACTGATCCCGGCGACCAGCAAATGGAATTCATACGGCACTTTCGTCGCGGCCACGGCGCCGTAGGCGAGCGACGGCGCGTGGGCAATGAACTCGGCAAACGAATGCGTCGGGTCGACGCGTAAGTACGTCTGATCGAATGCCAGCCCCGCCAGGACCGCGCAGACGGAGAGTACGACCAGTGGAACCCACATCAAGGGTGGAGATTCGTGAGCGTGTCCGGCGGCTTCCGGTGGTATCCGCTCTTCACCATAGAATGTCAGGTAGAACGCGCGGAACGTGTAAAAGGCCGTCAAGAATGCGGTCACGAGGGCCACATAATACAGAAACTGATAGATCGATGCGTACCGCGCAAGCTGGGTCTTGCTCAAGGCGTCCAATGACGAGCGATGGGCGGTCTCTGGCTCGGCATACCAGGCCACCGAAGTGAGCGTCGTGCCGTCCTGCGTCCACGCGCCATCCTGAGCAAAATGATGGATCGCTCCGTTGGCCCCTTGGTGCACTGGCTCGCCACCGTGATGCCCAGGCCCGGAATCGTTCGGGTGCTCCCGATGTTCGACTTCGTGCGCAAGTTCGTGAGCCCGCTCGTGCACGGCGGCCACGATCGTGTCTTTACTCCAGAATCCCGCCAGCGGCGGGACACCGGCCAGGGCCAAACAGCCGACGAAGAATGTCCAATGGGTAATCGGCAGACGCTTCCGCAATCCACCAAACTGACGCATGTCGATGACATTGCCCATCGCGTGCATCACACTGCCGGCACCCAGGAACAACAGGGCTTTAAAAAATGCGTGCGTGAAGAGGTGGAACATGCCGGCGGTGATGCCGGTGAAGGTTCCGGCTCCCAGGGCCATGAACATGTACCCCAGTTGGCTGACCGTGGAATACGCCAGCACACGCTTCAGGTCGTATTGGGTCAATGCGATCAGGCCGGCCAGCAGCGCGGTAAATCCACCCACACAGGCAACCGTCAATTGGGCCTCGGGCGATGCCATGAACAGTGGCGTGCAACGGGCGACCATGTACACGCCGGCCGTGACCATCGTCGCCGCGTGAATCAGCGCGCTAACGGGGGTCGGCCCTTCCATCGCATCAGGCAACCAGACGTGCAGCGGAAACTGAGCGCTCTTGCCGCAGGCACCCAGCAGCAGCAGCAAGCAGATCGCCAGGGCCACGGTGCCGCCAACATAATCATTGGCGGTGATCCTCCGAACGCCAAGGACTCCGCGAACCACGTCGACCGAAGGTTCGGCGGCGGCAACTTCGGAGACGATGCCGTTGAGGGCAACCGACGCGGCTGGCTCCGGCGTGCCGTCCGCCAACGTGTCGTGAAAATTCAAGGTGCCGTAGGTCGACCAGATCAAGAACAGGGCCAGGGCAAAGCCAAAATCGCCGACCCGGTTGACCAGGAACGCCTTCATCCCAGCCGCCGCCGCCGGTGGTTTCTCATACCAGAATCCGATCAGCAGGTAGCTGCAAACCCCTACGGCCTCCCAGAACACGAACAACAGCACGAAGTTCGTGACCGAAACCAGCATCGTCATGGAAAACACGAACAGCGCCACGTAGGCGAAGAACCGCCAATAGCCGCGGTCGCCGTGCATATAACCCGCCGCGAAAATAGCCACCAAAGTCGACACGAACGTGACCATGGCCAGCATCATCGCTGTGAGGGCATCAGCACGCAGCGCGATATCCATGTGGAAATCGTGAGGCCCGACATCTGGCGCCGTGGCCGGATCTGTCGACCGCAGCTCGTAGGCATCGTCCACATGCGCCCACGTCCAGAGGGGCACGACCTGGGCAAACCCTCTGGTCGGTTCGGCGCCTTGTTCGGAACTTGCCGCGTGAGTCGCGGTGAGGTGCAGCAACAGCAGGCAACTCAACAGGAATGAACCCGCGAACGCACCGATGACGACGTAGTGACTTTTCTCCTTGAGCAGTCGCGCGCCAAATGCAGCGACCACGATCGCCGCCAACAGCGGCAACGCCGGGATTAGTACTAAACAGGTGGATAGGGGAATCAGGTCCGTCATCTCAGATCTTGCTTCGGTGCAGTTGTTCGTCCGGATCCACTTCGGGTTCGATACCCGCGGGAGTTAGTGTGGGCCAGATTCGATCTCGATCGTCGTCTTCAGGCACTTTGTGGTCCACGAAGGCCTGTTGATCTTCTTCGCGCAGGTCCTGCCAGAATGCCATGTCCAGAGTGCCCGACTGATGGAACAGCATCAGGATCAACGCCAGCGCGATTCCAGCTTCAGCCGCCGCAACGGCGATGATAAACAGGACCAACATCTGGCCGCCCCAGTCGTCGTGAAAACGACTCCACGCGACCAGGCTGACGGAGATGCCTTGTAACATCATCTCCACGCACAGGAACATGACGATCATGTTGCGGCGTACCATAAAACCGATCAGCCCCAGAGCGAACAGGACGCCGCCAATCAGCAGGTAATTATAGAGCATGGCGGATTCGTTCATCGCGTTCCTCCTGGCAAGCCGCCACCACCTGGGACCACGCGACCACCTGGCAACGGTGCGGCACCTCCGGTGGACTCCGCTGCCGACTTACGCCCCTGCAGAACGATCGCGATCGCGCCAACGAGCGCCACCATCAAGAGCGTGCCAACAACTTCGATGGCCACCAGGTGATAGGCAAACAAATGGGACCCCAACTCAGCCATGTGCTGGGAACTGCCGGCGATGGCTGGCGTGGGTGTCGTTTCGTCGACCGCTCGGAGGCTGTCCAACGACGTGAGAACGATCGCCATCACGGCGGCGGCACCGACCAACGCGGCCGGGACGGCAAAGGTCGCCCAACTGATCCGATCATACGGGGCGTGACCTTCCGGTTGTGCCAGCATCAGGACAAAGAGAAACGTGACAACAATCGCCCCCGCATACACGACCACCGTCGCGACGCCGAGAAATTGTGCCCCCTGAAACAGAAACAAGCCGGCGGTACCGAGCAGCGAGACGGCAAACCAAATCGCGGTGTAGACCGGGCTGCGGGCGGTGACCGCCGCGCCGGCTCCCACGACCGTGACCGCGGCAACGAAACAAAAGACAATCTGCGACGACCAGTCTCCGACCATCATCAGCGTCGCGGCAAGCATCATCAGGCTGATTCCGCCAAGTACCTTGCCCATGACGCGAAGCGCATGGGAGCGTCCCGAAAAAAGGAGCCACAGACTCGCGGCACCCAGCATCATGCCCCAGCAAAGGGGCGATCGCAGCAGATCATCGAACTGACCCACAAGCAGTGGCAGCGGCGTCATACCGTACCTCCCAACGATGCAGACTTCATCGGTTCGGCATCTTTGGTGGCGTCATAGACGCTGAGCAATTTCTCTTTGTCGAACACCATTTCTTCGCGACTGCGGCCGGTAAGGTTGTAAAGGCTGGTCAACTCCACAGCGTCCACCGGGCACGCTTCTTCGCACATTCCACAATAAATGCACCTCAGCTCATCGATGACGAAACTCTGCGGGTATTTCTCGCGATCGGGCCAAGGGCTCTCCGTGCCGACAATGTCGATGCAATGCGCCGGGCAGGCCGTCGCACAAAGAAAACAGGCCACACACTTCACGCGCCCTTGTTCATCTTTGTTCAATCTGTGCACGCCCCGATAGATCAACGGGTTGGCGATTTCCGGCTCTTGATCGGGATAGCTGACGGTGACGGCTTTCCCAGATAACGAACTCGCCAAATGCTTGAACGTCGTGGTCAGGCCCTGGACGAACATGGGAAGGTACATATTCCCCCCCAGCCCCAGTTGCGGCTCCTCGACCCATTTGATGCTCGGATCATCTGCTTGCATAGTATCCGTCCGTTATATCAGTGAATCGATTTCCCACGAATCCAAGTCGCGGCGTGGCCGATTGTCGGCAATCATCGGGGCGGCCCAGGTAATCCCGATCCAGGCAGCCACGGCGACGCCCCAGGCGACCGGCACCATCAACCAGG
>JAUIHJ010000480.1 GCA_030432015.1 bacterium | reverse complement strand
GTTTGAATCGCGCGTCGACACGATGTCTGTGTTTGGCTCCCAGGCGTCTGGCCAGCTGAGCGGCCTGTTTCGGTTTGACGGCGGACAGTCGGCGTTGATCTCGGTCAGCTTCACGCGGCGCGAACCGCGTCGCGTGTGCTACGTGTTTGCCGATCGCGGCACGCTCCACTGGGAAGGGCGGGGGGCGACGGGCTCTGCGTCTCTCACGGAACCGCCGGCGGTCATTCAGTTGAGCAAAACGGCCGCCGGCTTGCTGACGCGAATTCAGGAATCGGCGGCGGGAGCCGCTCCCGGCGCGACCGCAAACCCATTTCCGGACCCGGTTGATCCCGTTGCCTGCCCGCCACCGTACGGGATCTTGCTGGTAGCCGGCGATCATACGCACCAGCCAGGCTACGCCGAGGCTTTGGCTGCGGATGCCCGCTGTCACCTGGTTGCCGTGACGGACGAGGTCGATATTTCCGACGACCGGCGACAGAAGAATCGCCAGTTTGCCGAGCGGTTGGGACTGCCGTACCTGGACGATCTCGATGCGGCGCTCGCACGGGAAGATATCCACATCGTCAGTGTGTGTGCGGAACCGTTTCGACGGGGACCGATCATTGTGCGGGCGGCGAAAGCGGGCAAACACCTCTATCTCGATAAGCCGCTGTGCGGTACGCAGGCGGAGGTCGACGCGATCGTGACGGCGGTCCGCGATGCGCGCGTGGTGGCGCACATGTTCAGCCAGGTGCAGTTCGATCCCGCACTGCAAGCCCGGCACCTAGCCACTTCAGGACAGTTGGGTGAACTCATCGCGATTCATACGGACCTTTGCTTTGCCAAAGGTTACGCCGGTACGGCGCAGCTTGGAAAGGGACGTACCGAAGCGGAGCGGCCGCTCCGCTATGAACTCATGGACTCGAAGCGCGAGCTGACCAATGTCGGCATCTACAACGTGGTGCTTCTCTTGTGGCTCACACGCCGCCGAGTGCGACGCGTGGCGGCCACGACGGGCAACTATTTCTTTGCCGAACACCAGGCCAACGATATGGAAGATTTCGGCCAAATCCTGCTTGAATTTGAGGACGGCATGACGGCAACGATTTCCGCCGGCCGCCTCGGCTGGAAGTCGCACCCCAGCAGCGGGCTCAACCGAACCTATCTCGTCGGCACGCTTGGTTCGTCGATTGTCGATGCCCACGAAGGGCGCGTGGAAATGTGGACGGCGGCGGATGCCTGGCAGCCACCCCCAAGGAACCCGGAAGACCCGATGGGAATGTGGCAAGCGCCTCCCGGGGATCCGTTCCAGGCGTCGCCCAAGCAGGACTGGATTGTGCCGGGAAGCACGTCTTGGCAACTCGACAGCGATCATTTTCTCGATTGTGTCGAACTGGGACGGGCCAGCGAAGTGCCGGTTGAGTTGGCGGGCCTGGCAACAGAAGTGCTGTTGGCTGCCTATCGTTCCGCGGCGACTGGATTGCCCGTTGAGTTGGCGCAGACCTGATCGACCATTTGTCATACGAACTCGCTTCGGGAGAGGTCGTCAAGCTGCCATGTCAGGTTTCAGGTCCTGCGTGGTATGCAGACGCCTCTGATGAGACCACCAAGCACGTGACGACCACACGGCGCGTGTAAACGAAATGACCGAGTGCAATTCGGCGGCAATCCGGGACCGACTCGTTTTTCGCCGCCCATTAGATTCAACTGCGGAGAACGGCGTGTGCGAGCGAAGTCCTTCGAATGAGGGACTACGCCAACCCGTAAATCCGTTCGGCATTGTCGTGCAGTAATTTCTTCTGATCGGCCAAGGGCCGGTTGCTGATGACGGCCTTGAGTGAATTGACCCAGCGAGCGTAGCTGCCGCCGAGCAGGCAGACGGGCCAGTCCCCTCCGAAGACGACACGGTCGGGCCCGAATTCGTCGAGGCACGTGTTGACGATCGGGGCAAAAATCTCCGGTTGCCATTCGCCCTGGGGAGCCCGGGCGATGATGCCTGAGATTTTGCAGATGACGTTATCGCGTCTTGCCAACAGTGCCACGCCGCGCCGCCATTTGTCGGCGGTGTGCAAGGCCGCGCCATCGGGCTGCGCCAGAAAGGCTTTCGGATCGGCGTTGCCGCAGTGGTCGACGATGAATTGCGTCTCCGGACACAGCGTGGCCAGGTTGGCGCCGTCTGCAAGTTCGGCCGGACGCATACAGAGGTCATAACTCTTGTTGTACTCGCCGAGCAGTCGCATTGAAGCCACAAACTGTTCTTGCAGGCAGGTTCCCGGCGGCGTCGTTGGCACATGCAGCACCTGACGCACGCCTTTGATGAGGGAGTTGTCTTTGAACTTCGAGATATACGCCCGAAAGCCGGTCGAATTCGGTCGTCCGGAGATCACGGCCCCGCAGGTGGGATGGTCGGCGCTTTGGGAGAGTCGGATTACGTGCTCGGCTTCTTCAACCTGTTGCCGCGGATCGACGTCGACCTCCATATAGACTGCTTTGACGACGTTCAATCCTTGGGTTGCGGCGAGGTAATCTTTGGTGACGTAGCTCTTGGCCAGCACGTCCGGCGCGCCGGCGAGCCACGGAGGCTTGAACTTCGCGAGGTCCCACAGGTGCTGATGCGTATCGATGATCGGCAACGAGTTGGGTGCTTCGGCCCGCGACTCCCGTGATGCGAGCGCCAGTCCGCCAACGGCAGTCAATGAACTCGCCGCGACGAATTCTCGGCGTGTGATGCGTTTCATCGTGGTTTTTCTCACCAATCTGTTTTTGATCGAGGCCCGTTTGGCCCTGTCCTGCTGGCATCGCGCGGCTGGCATCGGGCAGCTTGAAAAGTGCCGACGACATCCCGCCACCCATGGTACCCTACGGCCGCCAGTGGTGCATCCATCGTGGAGTCCATGATGCCGCCCCGCAACCGCGGAGGTAAACGATGCGATCGAGCGGGCGCGTCGCGGCCACATGGCCTGCGTGTCGCCGCCGGCAATTGTCGACACGTAGGATCGCTTGCATGTTTGCACGTCGTGCGCAGACCGCTTCATCCTGAGTGCATGCGGGCAACCGGCCTAAGTGGTTTCGTCACGAATGAAAATATATCCACCCATCCACTTCTGCCGGACGTAATTCCGATAGGCACGATCCGATTTTGCGAGCGACGAGAAAACGGACCAAGTGATTAAAAAATTAGCGACGCCTCCGACGAGGAAGCCGAACACAGCCGCCATCAAACCAGGTGTTTCGAGGGTGAAGAGTTTCGCCCAGTCGGGAAGCAGTTCATTCACAGCCCAACAAAAAATTGCGCCACAGATACCCGTCAGGAAGATATAGATGATTTCGACTGTGGAACTGATGACGCCTTCTTGGGCAATATCCATCTCGAGCCGCCGCCGAGACTGGAATGTGTAGTAGTTGCCAGCCGGGTTGGTAACCGCACCAATCAGCACGAGCAAGAGCGATACAGCGGCGACCGTCGCGGTCGCAATCGGATTGGTCGGGTCAGCTTTTGACAAGAGTAAGCCGAGAACCCCAACGATCCCGATTTGAATCGTCCAGTACAGCTTGACCTCTTCCATGAGCTTATCCATCAATTTGTCCTTGCTCGGGGCAGCCTCACCTGGACGGTCCACGTTCGACATTTCACGTTCCGGATTCGATTCTGCGCAGGACACATCCAATAGCTCGAGCGCCCATCGTGCACACTGCCCAATCACCGATTGGGCATTCGCCAGTTGTTGACCACCTTCTCCGACGACGTTTGCCGGTCCTTTGATGGCCACGTACTTGAGCCGGGGCCTCTTGAGGGTGCTACAGAGTAAATAGAATTGAGCAACTTCCATGTCGACCAAGTCACATTCGTGTTTGTTCGTTTGTGGATCATAGTCGTAGAAAAGATCGGTTGAGATGATTGCCTTGGAACGGCCGTCAACCTGCCAACTCGGTTGCCACGGCCCTTCGCCGTGTTCCAGAACGAGCCCCTCCCCTTCTTGCAGGGCGAGATATGCTGTCGGCCCCAAGAAGGCTTGCCGTAGCACGTACGGCTGCCCCAACTCATTCTCGTTACCGCCAATGTTGCCGGCCGTTCCGATGAGGATCATCTCCTCAATCACGCTCGAGTCATCGAGGATCTCGTGTAAGAGTGGTTCGACACAGCCAGTACCAATCCCGGTCCAGGCTAAGGTGAACGTCGAAAACTGCCAGAACCGATAGCAACGGAACGAGTGTTCTCGGAAAGGGCGTTCACCCACCAGCAATTCAACCGTCTGCAAGACCTCGGCAGGGTCCTCCCCGGCACAAAGGAGCATCTTCTTCATGAGGTAGCTGTCAGGCACATTCGTGTTTGGTCGAACCATTGTCTGGCCTTTTCGTGTCTGCCGCGGTGTCCAGGCGTCAAAGGGAGTCAGTATAGTTTTCCGTGTGGTGCCGGCGAGATGGGGGCCGATTTTTTGCTGACTAAGCCGATGACGCAATGAAGACTCGTTGGTTGGCGAAACACCCGCATTCTTGCCCCGTTTCTGGTTGTTGCACCGGCGCGCTGTGATGTGCGGACGACCTGTGGATGGATGTCCGGAGATTTTAGGAGGCCTGCCCAAGTGAAGGATTTCTCGCCTCATCGACGAATGTCGCGTGCCGCGCGCCGGTGAATCCAATTTGGTATAATGCCGTCATGCCAACCATCCATGAATCAGAACTGCAAGCTGACAAAGTGGGGCCGCCTCGAATCCCGCCGATTGCCCAGGGGCTGTTCGACGAGGGTGACGACGTGCGACGTCTTGGCGAGCAGATTGCAGCACTTGCATCGAGAGACGCGGCCACACTGCAATCTTATCTCGAGCGCGTGGGAGCCACGGCAGCATCGAGTGGGCGCCGCACCTGACGAACGTTCGGCATGGTCGGTCGGAAACACCGGCGCCATGGGACTTGGCGTGGAAAACCTCGGAAATGAAGTAAGGCCGGATTTCGTTCAACGACCGCTGGCAAACCGCGCGTGACTTGCCACAATGGTTCCTTCACAGGATTGTTGACGCATTCTGTGTCGAACCGTTATCAGGAGAAGTTTTGTGATCGATTTTGAATATACGGCACCCACAGATTTGGACGAAGCGATTGGATTGCTGGCCAAAGCCGGCGACCGCGCCAAACTGCTGGCTGGGGGCACCGACATCATTGTGCAACTGCGCGAACGCCTCCGTAGTGCGGAACTGGTCATCGATGTCAAGAAAATTCCCGAACTAACGCGGCTCGAGTATTCGCCAGAGATCGGCCTTCACATCGGCGCCAGTGTTGCTTGTTGGAAGATTTACGAAGATCCTGTCCTGGTGGCCGCGTACCCGGCGCTTGCCCAGGCCGTGCGGATCATTGGCGGTTGGCAAATTCAGAGTCGTGCCTCGGTGGGCGGGAATCTCTGCAATTCGTCGCCGGCCGCGGATTCGATCCCGGCCTTGATTGCCCACGGGGCCATGGCCCATCTGGCCGGGCCCAATGGTCGTCGCTCCGTTTCGGTGGCGGAGTTTTGTACCGGGCCTGGGCGGAATATCCTGCAGGAGGGCGAATTGCTGGTCGCCATCACGCTGCCGCCGGCACACGCCGGTAGCGGTTCGGCTTATCAGCGGTTTATCCCCCGCAATGAAATGGACATTGCTGTCGTTGGTGCCGGCTCGTGGGTGCAATTGGACGAGTCGCGGCAACGCATCGCTTCGGCACGAATTGCCTTGGCGGCTGTTGGACCGACTCCCAAATTCGCGCAGCAGGCCTCCGAATTTCTCGCCGGGCAGGAACCGACCGAGGCCACGTTCGCCGCGGCAGGGGAATTGGCCCAGCAAGTCGCCACGCCCATCTCGGACATGCGCGGACCCGCCGAGTATCGCACGCATCTGGTCAGCGTGCTCACACGACGAACCCTTGCAGCGGCGGTCGAACATGCTCGCACATTCAAGCCGTAGCAAGGTCGTCATCTGCAGCGGGTTGTTCAGCAAACGGGTGTCGCCAGTTCGGCCGTCACCAATTGCCGACCACCAACCCGGCACCCCATTGTTACTCAATCCAATCTAACGAGCTGGAAACTTTCAGGTGAAAAAACACGTACAGACTGAGATCAACGGTGAGCAAGTCGAGTTTCTTTGCGAGGCGCGGCAGAGCCTGTTAGAAGTCCTCCGTGACGATCTTTCGCTGACCGGTTGCAAAGAGGGCTGTAACAACGGCAACTGCGGTGCTTGCACTGTCTTGATGAACGGACGGCCGGTCAACAGTTGCCTGGTCTTGGCGGTCGAAGCAGAGGCTGCCACGCTCGAGACGGTCGAAGGGATCGCACAGCAGGGCCATCTCGACCCGGTGCAGCAGTGTTTTCTGGAGGGGGCAGCACTCCAATGCGGCATCTGCACACCCGGTTTTATCGTGGCTGCCAAAGCGTTGCTCGACAAGAACCCCGATCCAACCGAAGCAGAGATTCGCTTCTCGCTGGCCGGGAACCTATGTCGGTGCACCGGCTACGACAAGATTATTCGCGCCGTGCAAGCGGCTGCCCAGTCACGCCTCGCCTCCCAGCAATAATCGCTTGACCGTCCGCC
>JAUIHJ010000479.1 GCA_030432015.1 bacterium | reverse complement strand
TCGATTTGCATCCTCGTCATTGGCGTCGTGCTGGCGGTCGGTTGTAAGACCGCTCATCAGGTGCGGGATCCCGAATACGGTCGCGTCATCCATTCCCAGGAACAAGCCTGGCACGCGCCCGATCCGGGGCTCGATGCCGTCAACCCGGTCTACTTTCAGCTAGAAGGTCCTCACACGGTCGAGGAATACATTCAGTTCGCGCTGGAGCAAAATCCGGACATCCAGGCGGCTCGCAAGCGTATGGAGTCCTTTGCCCATCAGGTGCCTGTGGCCGCAAGCTTGCAAGATCCCATGCTGAACCTGACGGTTCAGCCCTCCCCGGTGCAAACGGCGGCTGGCCAGCAAGAGATGATTCTGGCGGCAAATCAGAAATTCCATTGGTTTGGGAAGCTCGATACGCGGGCGAGTGTGGCGGAGGCGCAGACGAATGTCGCTCGAGCTCGGCTCGCCGCGGCAGAGTTGGAAACGATCTCCAAAGTGAAACGTGCCTACTACGAGCTCTATTTCATCCAGCAGGCCGTAGCGATCACCAGGCAGCAACAAGGTCTGCTCGGCCAAATCCGCGACGTCGCCAATCAACGCTACGCGGCATCGCTGACCAGTCAGCAGGACGTCTTGCGGGCCGACTTGGAAATCTCGAACGTCGAAAACGAGTTGATTCGCCTGCGCCAACGGATGGAGAGCGGGCAGGCACGACTCGCCCGTGTCCTTCACATCGCACCGCAGACGCGAGTTCTTGCACGCGATCACCTGCCGTCCGAGCAGGCACCGGATGACCTGGCGTGGTTGCAACATCGGGCGGTGACTGCCAGACCGGAACTTCACGCGCAATTGGCCGCGATTCAGCGAGATCAGTTGGCAGTGGATCTGGCACAGTATGAATACACACCGGACGTGACGTTCGGCTTCTCGTGGATTGAGGTTGCCAACGCTGGATTGAGTCCTGTCGCCAATGGACGTGATGCGTTCTTGTTGACGGCTGGAGTCAACCTGCCAATTTATCGGAAGCGACTCGATTCATCGGTGCGGTCTGCCGAAGCCAAAGCGGTCTCATCGGCGCGAGAATACGACGCGCTCCGAGACGGGACGTTGGAGGAAGTGACCGATCTGTTCGCTCAGGCCAAATGCCAGCAAGACCTGCTGGCATTGTTTCGAGAAGACATTTTGCCCAAAGCACGCCAAACCCTGGAGGTCTCCAGGCGCGCCTACCATGTCGGTGAAGTTGACTTCTTGCAGTTGATTGACAACTGGCGGCAGTTGCTCCGCTATGAACTCATGAAACACCGGTCAGAAGCTTCCCTACGCCAGACGTTGGCGGAACTCGAACGAGTGGTCGGAGGCTTTGCTGTGCCGTCGGCCGAACTGATCGGCGAGCCCGATGGCACGTTCCAGGCACTGCCACCGCCGCCGCAGGATGTCGAATAGAGCGTGGCCTGACCGGTTCATCTCGGCAATACCGAGTTTCCAGCCAAGGGGGGATTGAAATGTTGAATGCGATGACCACATTGCGCTGGCTGGCCCTGGCAGCGATCGTACTGCTTGCTGGTTGCGCGACGGCGTACCACAGCTATTCCGGCTGCTACGTCGATTGCCACTATTGCGCTCCGCCACCGCTCCCCTACGTCCATTACGAACGCTGCGTCTGCCATTGGTGCGCGGCGACTGGCCACACGACTCACGATGCAGGAACGGTCGCGCCGTGAATGCTACAAGCACGACGTGCCTGCGAGTGAGATGTTGGGGCGCGGCGGCGCAATAGACCGATTTAACGGGCAACCGTCAGTTGTCTCCGATAGATCCGCTTGCCGTGGGCAATGTAAAGCGTGCTGTGGTCGGGACCAGCCAGCATGCAGGTTGTCAGGGGCTGATCCTGGTCGATTTTCGGCAGGACGCCGCAGGGCCGCCCAGTGGGGTCGAAGACTTGGACACCCAATTCGCTGGTCACGTAGTAGCGACCCGCTTGATCGACCGCCATGCCGTCGCCGCGAGCCGTTTCCACATAGGGTGGCGGTTCGTTAAAGCGGAATTCACCCTGGGAGCTGATGGCCAGTCGCATCGGCATCGTCGGCATCTTGGCGTCGAGTACCCCGTCCGCATTGACCCGAAAGCACCACGTGTGGGTGCCACCGTAATCGGATACGGCCAACGTGCCGCCGTCGTTGGACAGCGCGATTCCATTCGGTTTGGTAATCCCGATATCGACGGGAGTTACGTCGCCGTTTCGCGGGTTGATCCGCGTCACCTGCTGAGCTCCCGTTTCGGTGATCAGAATGAAACCGTCGCGGGTGACCGCCAGATCGTTCGGCTTGACCCCTTCGGCCACGGTCTTTACTTCGCCACTGGTTGGGTCGATCGAAATGACCCGCTGCTTTGCCCCCTGGCACGCATACAGGAGCGAACCATCGGCGTTGAACTCCAGTCCGCTGACGGACTCCTTGGCGATCTCGGTGCGCGTGCCATCGATGACATTGATGCGAAAGATTGCCGGGGCGCGCATATCGCAGAAATACAGGTTGCCGGCTTTGTCGGCGCACAGGGCGTCGGCGAAGCCCAGGTCGTCTGCAACCAACTCCCAGGATTCGCCAGGAATCAACAGGTTCAGCAGTGTCAGGTCACCACCCAGGTCGCCGCGCGTATCGAGCACCGGTTTGTGTGCCTCCTTTCGCCACAACCACTTCATGGCGTCGGGAAAGCGAGAGCTGCCGAAGTCGGCGTTGTGAGCGTAGCCCTCGGCCCAATCAAACCGCGCGTCGTAACCCATGTATTGCAGCGCTGAGGCCATCCGCTGATTTGCCCACGGCCAGCTTCCAAAAGCGTTGTCGACGTCGCCGCTGGTATCTGCCATGTAAATGCGAATGGACTTCGGTTCGGTCTTTCGCACCCAGGCTGGATACACATTACCACCGCGCAGGTTGGTGAAACTGCCGACGCTGGAATACACCTTGCGAAAATAGTCCGTCCGCTCCCACGCCGCGGTGAAGGCGCAGATGGCTCCCGAACTGGATCCGCCAATCGCATGCATTTCCGGATCGTCCGAGATGGTGTATCGCTGGCGGACCTCCGGAATAATCTCTTCCAGCAGGAAGCGGACATAGCGATCGCCGAGGCTGTCGTATTCGAAGCTGCGATTGGAGTGCCTGCCGTTACGGCGTGGCTTGGACTTGTCGTGCCCCGGGTTGAGGAACACGGCGATGGTGGGCGGCATGTCGCCGCGGGCGATCAGGTTGTCGAGCACCGTGGGAATGCGCCAGCGCCCGTTGACGTCGGCCATGCGGACGCCATCCTGAAACACCATCAGCGCAGCCGGTCGATCGGCGTCGTACTGTGCCGGCACATAAATCGACCAGTCACGAACTGTGCCTGGGAACACGGTCGATTCCCAAGCGTCCATTTTCTTGAGGGTCCCTTTCGGCACGTCCTCGCGAGCCACCGCGTCTGGATGCGGCTCCCATTTAGGCCGCGTTTCCACAATCGGAATGTGAGTGGATTTCGCGTTGTCGTCCCATAGCCACTTCAATGCCTCCGGAAACGCTTCGCCGCCCCATTTGCTGCTGTGCCCGCCATCGGTCATCTCCAGGCGATATTGATAGCCGGCGAACTGAAGTGCTGCCGCGAGGTCCTGGTTCCCCAGCGGCCAGTTTCCATGCAAGTTATTCAAGTCATCGCGGCCATCCTGCAAGTACACCTTGATGGCCTTGGGATGCGCTTTCGTTTTCCGCACCAGACCTGGGTAAGCCCAGCCGCCACGGATATTCGTAAAGCTGCCGATGTGGCTGAGTACTTTTCCGAATTGATCCGGCCGCTCCCAAGCCGCGGTAAAAGCACAGATTCCACTCGATGATATGCCGCACACCGCACGCTGGGCTGGAACTGTCGAAACGTTATAACCTTGCAGTGCGACCGGGAGAAATTCGTCGATGAGAAAGTTGACGTAGCGTTCTCCCAGCGAGTCGTATTCAAACGAACGATTGCTGCGATCTTTGGCGCCCGGCATTGTCCCGGGGATCGTGCCTGGATCGACGAAGACGGCAATTGTGACCGGCATGGCTTGCTGATGAATCAGGTTGTCAAACACGACCGGCACGCGGAACGAGCGTTTCGGGTCGGCATAGCCTCTGCCATCCATAAAGACCATTAATGCCGCGGGCTCGTCGCCCGTATATTGGGCTGGCACGTACACGCTGTAGTTGCGCCGAGTGCCAGGAAAGAGCTGGCTGTCGCTGAATTGCCCTGAAGTGACGGTCCCTTGCGGCACGCCAGCCTGGACCACGCGATCGGGATGCTCGTCCGCCATCGCTTGAACGGCCACCAGAGATAAAGCACAACACAGCAACGGCAATCTTCGCGACAAATGGTTCATCACCGGACTCCAGGGGCAGGGCGTAGTTACAGCACTCAGTATCCGCGATCGATCGCTGGGTACAACCCTCGCGGCGGCGAACCGGTTGTCTGGGCGTGCATCGTCAGCAACGCTCGCACCCTTTGACGTTGCGCCAACGAGCCGCGCCGCGGGGGCACACAGTAGCATGGGTTGCAAACTGACGCGCCTACGGCATTCAATGACCGAGTGCAATTCGGCCACAATCCGGGACCGACTCGCTTTTCGCCGCCCATTCGAATCAACTGAGGAACAACGGCTTGTCGGCGAAAAAGGTGCCTGTCCCGCTGACGGGGCGTGCGCTGCTGAATCGCGCTCGGCCGTTTAACAAACGCGCAACTTCAAGACTTCAAAACTTCAAAACTCGCACCCTGGGCTATTGCCCGGCATACCTGCGGCGCTGCAAAATACGCGGCATCAACGATTCTCGGAGCAGGTTGCGAATTGTCAGGTCGACCCGCACCTGGAGGCCGAGACGCCATGCCATAAAACGCAGCGACGACTCACGCCCGTTGGTGCGCTGACAACTCCCAACTCGAGAGGGGCCGTCATGATACTTCGACTGTTCCGACTCCCGATGCTCCGCTTGTTGCCGCTGGCCGTGGTGTTGATGACGTGCGGCGCCCAGGGCGCTGAGATGGAGATGGTGAAAATTGCTCCGGACCGGAAGGGCTTCATCCTCGATCCTTCCGGCGATCGCTTCGTTCCCTGGGGGCACAACTACGCCTCGGTCGATCTCATGGAGCGTCTGGTCAATGACCCGGAACGTGTCGAGCGGGAGTTTGCCGAGATGAAGGCCGCCGGCACCACCGTTGCCAGAATCCATCCGGAACTGCCCGACCTCCTCGCCAGCCCAGATCAGGCCAACCCCCAATCGCTTGAACGACTGGAAAGGATCCTGGCAATTGCCGAGGATTCGGGTGTCCGGCTCAAGATCACCGGATTGGCCTCCTACAAGATCAAGGATCGCCTGGCTTGGTATGACGCGTTGGAGGAGCAGGACCGATGGAAGGCACAGGCCTTTTTCTGGGAGACCATCGCCCGCACATGTGCCGACAGCCCAGCCGTCTTTGCGTATGACTTGGTCAACGAACCCGGCGCGATTGGCGAGCCCGCCGACGGATGGTATCTGGGCAGGATGGGAGAGGTTGAATTCTGCCAGCGGCTCAGCCTCGATCCTGGCGGTCGCAGCGGAGACGAGATCTTTCGCACATGGACCAAGCAAATGGTCTCCGCAATTCGCAAGCACGACCCGCTGCACCTGATCACAATGGGCATGCTCCCATTTCCCAACGCGTACAAGGTCGCCGCAGAACAACTCGACTTCGTCTCGCCGCACCTCTACCCCAAGGCCGGCAAGGTCGACGATGAGATCACGCTCTTGAAGCGGTTCGATTGGGGCAAGCCCATCGTCATCGGCGAGACGTTCCCGTTGCGTTGCAGCGCGGACGAGCAACGCGATTTCCTGCTCAAGAGCCGCCTCTTCGCGCAAGGATGGCTCGGCCACTGGCCCGATGAATCGCCCGCTCAACTGGCCGAGCTGAAGGCGACCGGAAAGGCGACGATCCATAACGCAATCTGGCTCTCCTGGGTGGAGCTCTTCAAAGATGTTGGCCCGGAGATGACCGGCGGAAAATCGCAGTGAGCCAGCTGAGCTGGTCAGCGCGGCGTTGCCTACAACGCTTCCTTCTCGGTCAGAAGCCAGCACTTGGATGACGTCCTCGCGACATTCAATTATACTGTTTTCTTGGCAATTCTCTTGCCTCTCAGAGCACCTTGCCCCGCAGAGCACCGCGCCGTCAAGCGGCACGCCAGCAGTCCAGCTTTTGTCACACCGCGAAGTCTTCAATGACGCCCGCAAATTAAAGGAATATCTGAATCATGACACACCCCCTGCTTTCCATCTCGAAAGCTCAACTCCGCCACCTGGTGTGGGCCATTTTGCCCGCCGTTCTGGCTTTGCAGACCACTCACGCCGCCGAGCCGTTTGAGTTCAAGCAGAACGATGTTGTCGCGATCTACGGCAACGGCCTGGCCGACCGGATGCAGCACGATCCGTGGGTGGAGACCGCGCTGCAGAGTCACCTGCAGGGGATGAATGTCAGCTTTCGGAATATGAGCTTCTCAGGGGACATCGTTAATCAGAAGCCTCGCAATAAGGGCT
>JAUIHJ010000478.1 GCA_030432015.1 bacterium | reverse complement strand
CACCACGACTCGATCGAAATCCAGGCCGTAACCAGCACGGAGAAAGATGACACCAGCATCGTCGTCGGCCAATTTGCCGTAGAGTTTTCCGTCCCAGACTTGGTATTCCTCGCGGCTTCCGTCCTCCGCTTCACAGGTCATGAAATAGCTCGTGTGGCTTGAACTGTCCCCGCTGCCCCCGCTGACTTCCGTTCGCTTGCCGACCAGGATCACAGGCAGGGCGGTGACCGGATCATTTTCCAACGCGTTCATCTTCTTGCTGAGATGCCGAAACATGAAAATGCCAACGGCAACGAACGCCATCGGGACGACTGCCATCCAGAGCGCCGCGACCGAGAAGGCGGCGCCCATTCCGCCTCGGGATTGAAAGCCAAAGATGCCGACCGCCCCGGCCATGCCAAGCAGAAACAGGGCCATCATGGCGCTGGTCCCGATAAAGATCGCCAGAAAGAGATGCAGAAATACCTTCTGTAATGCGCTGGCGTTGGGCAGGCGGGCGATGCGTTCGGCGGAATCGCGGGCGGCATAGGCGTCTGAGGCCTTGATCCGAGCGAACACGGCGGCTTTCTTCGAGGAAGAAATCAATGGCAAATGCGAACCACAGTGGCTGCAGACGGTCGTGGACGGACTGTTGTCCGCTCCGCAACTTCGGCACTTCATGGCGTGTTGATCCCCTTCGCGCGTTTCGCGTGCTGGCCTTTGACGATCGCCTATCGTAGCAGGTTCAAGACCGGTCCTTGCGCATTTCTCCAACCGAAAATACCACGCCACCAAGAATCGACGCGGCCTTCCGAGTTCGACCGCCCGCACCGCCCGCCCGCACGACCGCGGGACAGGTGCCGATCCCCATGCGATGCTTCGTGCTGACGCGTTGCTTTACGCGGACTTGGTATGGTAGTCTCCCTGACTTCATTAACACCACTTCCTTGAAGAAACGCAGGCACCGTCGCGATGCATCCGCTCGATCACATCGTTGTCGCGGCCTATCTGGTGTTTACGTTGGGGTTGGGGATCTATTTTTCACGTCGGCAGTCGCGGCGTGAATTCTTCGCGGCCGGTGGTTCCATGGGCTGGATGGTCGTCGGACTGAGCGTCATGGCGACGTTGTTTTCGTCGAACAGTTTTGTGATGTATCCGTCGGCCGCGTTTGGGAGCAGCCTGCGCGTCGGGCTGTCGCTGGTGGCCTTCACGCTGATGGCGCCGATCGTCGTGTGGGTCTTTATTCCGGTTTACTCGCGGTTGCGTTGCCAGACGGCCTACGAGTACCTGGAACAGCGTTTCCATGTGTCGGTGCGCTGTCTGGCCAGCGGTCTGTTTATTCTCTTGCGGATTGGTTGGATGGCCTCGGCGACCTATGCCGCGTCGCTGGTCATCGCCAGTGTGGCGGGGGTTCCCCAGGTCGCCGTAATTCTGTCCCTGGGGGTGGTGGCCATCGTCTACACCATGCTGGGCGGGCTGCGGGCGGTGATGTGGACGGATGTCATTCAGTTCTTCATTTTCGCGACCACCATCATCGTTGCGCTCGGCCTGCTGATCGCCCACAGCGGCCTGGGAGCGAGCGGGATCGTGCAGACGTATTTCGAAGGCCGGTCGGCAATGGTGATTGACTTTACCCCCTCCCTGACGTTGAAATACGGCAGTTGGGCGATCCTGATCGGCATCTTTCTGGAAGGGTTGTCTGCGTTTGGTGCGGATCAGGTTGCGGTGCAACGCTACGTGGCTGCCCGCTCGGAGCGAACGTCGCAGATCGGCTTTGGAATCAACCTGTTGGGGATGTGGATTGTAATTCCTGGGCTCCTCGCGATCGGTGTTGGCCTGTATTCGTATTACGAGCACCACCCGGCTGAACTGTTGCCGATTCTCGAGCAGGGCAGGGCGTCCCTCGCGCCTAACACCATCTCACGACTTGTCGTACAGGACGCCGGTCAAGCGGTGCGCGCCGCGAATCTCCAGGACCAGGCGCTACCACAGTTTGTCCGTGTGCACTTTCCGCCGGGGATGGTCGGATTGTTCCTGGCCGCGCTGATGGCCGCGGTGATGTCGAGTATCGACTCTGGGATTCACTCGGTGACCACCGCGGTGGTGCTCGACTTTCGCGACCGCCTTTGCCCGGCATGGCGACCTCAAGACGCAGCTCGCGACGTGACGTTGATTCGTGTTTTAGTGTTTCTGATCGGAGCGATCTCGATCACGTTGGCTTGTTTCGTGGGTCCCTTGGGCGACGTGTTTGAAATCGCCAAGAAGACCACCGCAGCCTTTGGAGGCCCGCTCTTGGCAGTGTTTGTTCTGGCGTTGTTCGTGCGGCAGGCGAGCACCAGAGGAGTCTTTGTCGGTGCGCTCTTGGGTGCGGCAATCACCATGCTCCTGATGGAACGCTGCCCGAACTGGTTTTCTGTGTGGTTCTGGCCGCTTGGATTTGGCCTCGCCATGGCGATTAGTGCCATCGTCAGTCTTGCATGGCCGGCCACCGCGTCGCGGCAACGGACGGCGTTGACCTACTGGACCGTGATGCGGCAGGAGCCCGTGGCCCACAATTCGACCGAAACTGAGCCCCTTGAACCTGTGGAGTAGACGATGAAATTCATGGAAATGACTTCTGGCCAACTGGCTGAGGTCGACCGAGACAAGACGTTGATCCTGCTTCCGATTGCGGCGGTCGAACAGCATGGTCCCCATTTGCCAACGGGCACCGACACGATGATCTGCGAGGCGGTCGCCGCGGCCGTCGAAACGGCGAACCCCGATTCGGTTCTGCTGCTGCCGACGATCTGGCTGGGGGCGAGCAGCCATCATTTGCGATTCGGCGCGACCGTGACGGCCGAACTGTCGACCTACATCACCACCCTGGTCGAAGTCGCGTCGTCGCTGCTGGGAGAAGGATACCGCCGCGTGATGATGTTGAACGGTCACGGCGGCAACATTGATCCCATGCGCGTGGCGTTACGCGAATTACAACCCGAATACCCGGACACGATTCTGACGGCCGGTTGTTATTGGTCGCCCGCAGAGGAGGCGATCGTGGCCTTACTGGATGGCGAGGACAAATCGGTTGGGCACGCCTGCGAGTTTGAGACGTCGTTGATCATGCACCTGCGTCCGGATTTGGTCGACACGGAGCAAGTGGACAACGCCGGTCCGTGGCTCCCAGACCAAGTGCAGGGGATGTTCTTATGTCGTGATATGCACCAGCGAACGCAAGCGGGGGCGACGGGACGCGCGGACCTGGCGTCGGCAGACAAGGGGGCGGCCCTGTTCAAGGCGGTTGTCGCAGGTGTGTCTCGGGCAGTGCAGGCAATGCTGGACGAGCCGTTGCCCGAGTAGCATCGGGTTGCGCGCCATCTCGAGCATCCGCCTTTTGGTGTTGCGCGAAAGAGCCGCGTAGCACCCCCAGGTTAGAAACGGGTATGCCTGCGGCGGTTGCAAGAGCGCAACTTCGAGACATCCGCGTCGAGGTGAGTCGGCTCAATGACCGCACGTCATTGGACGACAAGCGAGGACTGGCTCGGTTTTTGCCGCCGAGCGGATCGAGCGGAGAAACAGGGCGTGTCGGCGACTAAGGTGCCGGTTCCCGCAACGCGGTACGCGCCGCAGAATTTCGCTCGGTGATTTAGCCCAGTTCGCGGATTGGGTGGCCATTCTCGACGACGAACCGTGGACGCTGCCGCTCGTCTTCGTAAGTGGTGTCCAGCGGCACGCCCATGTGGCGGTAGATCGTTGCGGCCAGATCGCCCGGTGTTACGGGGCGTTCGCGAATGGTGCCGCCATCGCTCTCACTAGCGCCGATGACTTGCCCGTGTCGATACCCGCCGCCGGCCAGGCACATCGACATCACGACCGGCCAATGGTTTCGCCCGTCGATGCTCTTTTGCGTGCCGATTTGCGGTGTGCGACCAAATTCGCCCATGGCGATAATCAGGACGTCGTCCAGCCGGCCACGCTCCTCCAGGTCACTGACCAGGGTCGTGATCATGTGATCGAACGTTGGCAGCAAGGGACGCAGCCCCGTGGAGATCCCGCCGTAGACACCACCGGGAATGCCGTGGTTGTCCCACGTTCCCGACGCCGTGTGGTAGCTGAGGTCCAGCGTGATAAAGCTTACGCCCGCTTCCACCAATCGCCTGGCCAGCAGCACTTGCTGGCACCAGAGATGGTCACCGTAGCGTTCTCTTGACTCCACCGGCTCACGAGAAATATCGAACGCGTCACGGGCTGACTCTCCCAGCACCATTTCGACGGCCTGTTGCGAATAGGTATCCAACGCATCCATCGAACCGTCCAGGTCGAGTCCGCTGCGCAGGCGGTCGAATTCATTCAGCAAGGTGCGGCGCTGATAGATGCGACTCTGGTCGAGCCCCAACGGCATGTTGAATAAGTTGCCGCCGCTGGTCTTGCCCGTATTCTTGCCAACCAGGTCATAGACCGGCAAACGGGCTGCCTGCTGGGCCAGAAACGGGTCGTACTGTTTGCCGAGGTAGCCGGCCCAGGCGACGTGCGAGCGACTTTTCTGAAACGCAACGTACGGGGGCATGCCGGGAAGATTCGCGCCGTGATGTTTCGCCACAACCGAACCGATCGACGGGAAGAGATCCCCTTTGGGATTCGTGCGGGGTGACGCTTCCAAGTTTCCTGTCTGGAAGACCTTGTTGGGCTCATGGTTGCTGTTCCGCGGATCGACGCTGCGGATGATTGTGAACTTATCCAGCATCGCTGCCTGTTTGGGCAGATGTTCGCAGATTTGCACGCCGGGAAGCTTGGTCTGAATAACGCCGAACGGTCCCCGGTTTTCAAAGGGGCGGTTGGGCTTGGGGTCCCAGGTGTCGATGTGGCTGGGACCGCCCGCCATCCAGAGCAGGATGACGCTCTTTTTCCCCCGTGTCTCTTGCCCGGCCCGGGCTGCTTCGGCGCGGACTTTAAGCAACTCCGGGACCGATAGGCCAGCCAACCCGGCAAAGCTCGCCTTCAACATGCCTCGCCGGTCCAGGCAGACGAGCCCTTCCGGGGTACGACCGTGAAAATTGGCGAAACTGTGATGAGAACCGTGTGACGCTTGCATTGACGACTCGCAATCGGTGGTAACCGCTAACAAGCAATGGGATTACTAGGTAAACTAGTGCTTTGTCAACGCTCAGGTTTTGGGTTGGTGACGGCAACTCGACGTACGAGCGTGGGAAGTTCGATTTCGAGTCACCCCACGCTGACGCTGCGGGTCACAAAAAACAACACCTGTCGAAAAATCGCGACTATAACCAGCGGAAGCGGATAAAAACCAGCGGAAGCGGATAAAGCGGACTCGGGTCAGCAGCAACCTCCGAGTCCAGACCGTACGCTGCAGGTTGGCATTGGCACAACCAACCGAAATCCAAGCTGTAACAAAGTACTCTATAAATCAAGTTGTAACGATTGTAACTTACCGAGACAACCAAGATCCAATCGGCGACGTGCAGCGAATGGCCACCTGTGTGAGTGGTTTTTCGGTCTGGTGTTCATTGCCCAGGTTCCTTGCGTTTTCTCGTTGCATGGGTTTTCCTTGCCGGATCGTGCAACACCGAACGACTCGATGCAACTTTACCTGCACACGCTATCTGTAATGGAATCCTCGGAATGGCCGACGCTGCGAAAGCTGAAAACTGGATTGGGTTCGACTTGGGCGGCACCAAGATGCTGGCCAAGTTATTTGACGCTGACTTCAAGACGGTCACCAAGGGCCGCAAGAAAACGCGTGGTGCGGAAGGGCACGACGCGGTGATCCAAAAGATCATTCGAACGATCCACGGCGCTCTGGAAGGGGCCGATGCGAAGGTTGACAGCTTGAGCGGGATTGGGATTGGCGTCCCTGGGCCGGTCGATCAGCGCACGGGGATGGTGTGGGAGGCGGCGAACTTGAATTGGGACCGGGTACCCCTGGGCGATATTCTTACGAAGGAATTCAAATGCCCTGTCGTCGTTTCAAATGATGTAGATGCGGGGGTATATGGCGAGTACTGTTTCGGGGCAGCCCGGGAATCACGAACCACCCTGGGGGTCTTCCCCGGAACCGGGATTGGCGGTGGCTGCGTCTACGACGGGCAGATGGTCACCGGAAGCGGGGTGACCTGCCTGGAGATCGGACACGTGAAGGTCGATCCCGGCGGCCGGCTATGTGGCTGTGGTGGGAGGGGCTGTTTGGAAACTGTGGCGAGTCGATTGGCCGTCTCGGCGGCGGCAGCCCAAGCGGCCTATCGTGGCGAAGCCCCGCATTTGCTGGAAGCCGCGGGAACCGATTTAGCCAACATCCGCAGCGGCGTTTTGGCCAAGGCGATTGAGGCGGGGGACACGGTTGTCGAAGAAATTGTCAAGCGGGCGGCGTATCATTTGGGTCTGGCGATCGGAAATTTCGTGCATCTCTTCGCGCCTGACACGGTGGTCCTGGGCGGAGGTTTGGTCGAAGCGATGCCGGAACTTTATGTCGATACGGTTTTCAAGAACGCGAGAAAAAATGTGATGCCCAGTTATCGTGACGTCTTTCGAGTCGTGGCAGCCGAATTGGGTGACGATGCAGCCGTGATGGGG
>JAUIHJ010000477.1 GCA_030432015.1 bacterium | reverse complement strand
GAACCATGAGCTCGATGCGATCGTCCGGACGACATATGGGCAGCACGTCCTGCCGTTTGTCCGAGTTCAGGTCGAGCAGCTCCGTTTTCGTCTCGAGGCGTTTGCCGAGCGGCAGGCGGAGTGGTTTGCGTCCGGCTGGCGAATTGAACAGACCGAGGTTCCCGGTTGGGATCACGAGCCGGCCACGTTCGAGGTCGATGGCGAACCGTTCGGTCTTACAGGCCGAATGGATCGCATCGATATCCACTGCGAGACAGGACAACGCGTGATCTTTGATTACAAGACGTCCGACGCCTGCGATTCGCCTGAGAAAACGCATCAACAGGCTGGCCGCTGGACCGACCTGCAGTTGCCGCTGTACCGCCATTTGGCGAGGTCGATCAAGATTGCCGGCCCGGTGCAACTGGGATTCATCACACTGCCCAAGGACACGGGGCAGGTTGCGTTCAAGTTGGCCGAGTGGACGACGGCGGAACTGGACGATGCGGACGAGGTGGCCAGGGACGTGGTCCGCAAGGTTCGCGAGGAAGAGTTCTGGCCGCCGGTTGACCCGCCGCCGCGGTTTGCAGAAGAGTTTGCCGCCATCTGCCAGGACGGCGTGTTTGGCAAACGCCTCGCGACGTCACCGTAATGCGGCACCAGATGAACGATTTGAAGTTGCGCGATTAGGGACGCCTCGCCCCGGAAACATCGGCGATCTCGAGCTCGAATGAAGGGCGCCGTTGGGGCGTCCATGTATTGCGGGCCAGCAAGAACATCGCAACTTTCAGTGGCGAGACGAGCGGCCCCGGCCGAGCGGCCGCTGCGACAAGCGTCGGAACCCCTGCCATCTCTGCCGGGCTCCCGCACGGTTTCTGATCGGTGCGGTGATCGGTGCGGTGATCGATTTCGCGATTGGTTCCACGACACGCGAACCGTGTCGCCTCCTGCCCCCGCGGATGCTGCCTTGCTGGCTGAAATGTTCTGAATCGGACTGGACACGCCAGGGAAATTTCCCTAATGAAGAAAAAGAATGACCTCCTAGACGAGCCTCGCCGATAAGGATTGATGCGACGCGCCCCGTGCGCACTGATGCTCCGCACACCCCAACTCAAGGAGGAGAGCGGTGGGAGCCATGCCAACAGCAGTCGTTTGTGTCTTACTCGGATTTACACCGACCGAACATGCCCGGGTCGACCGGGTGGATCTCGTCGAGGTCAATCACTTCTTCGACGAGCAGGGCCGCTTGGTCTTCGACCAGCTCATTTTCTATGACTGGTGCTCTGTCCAAAATCGCTACAACGTCCGCGATTGGAGGTTGCTGAAGTCACCAGCTCAGATTCCGGTGCGCAACTGGAAGGATCGCGATTATGTCGCTGTCTGGCACGACTTCAAAGAACGGGACGTGTTGCGAAAGGTTGTGGCGAAGATGATGCGCGAAACCTGGACGCAGTACGATCCTGAGCTGGTCGAGCGGGAGTTTCTGCCGCAAGAGAAACGGCGCGAGCTAAGCAAGCCGGCATTCGTTGCCAAGAAGCGGCCGCCAGCGCGGTTGACGCCCGTCCGGTCGCGCGGACAGGAAATTACGCGGACCGAAATCACCCAGGCCAACAGGCGGCAGGCTACTCAACCGCAGCCCGCCGGCAATCGACCTGGGCCAACACCGCCCGCAACGGTTCAACCGGCCGCCATGTAGCCGTTGGGTGGGCAGGGCTGTCGTTTCGGCTGTTGCCAAGATCTTGGTCTGCCGCGCTGCATGCGCGCCGCGCGGGCTGGTAACAACTTCCCAATCGATGAGCGGCAGGCGACCGCCTGCGGAGTGACCCGGGCGGTCGGTTCGGGCGACGCGGTTCAATCTTTGGTAGGCTAGTGGTGTTCATTCCCTCGCCGAGGAACACTTGCCATGCCACGTTCGGACCTCTTGCCGCGGTCGACGGCACTCACTTGGATCGTAACAACGTTCGTCATCGCCTTTTCCATTGCCGGCCACGTCCGTGTTGGGATCGCCGAGCAGGGAAACGTGACCGGCAGCGGGCTGATTACAGTCGCGGCGGTGCAGGTGAGTGGCTATGACAAGGGCGAGTTGCCTCGAGAGGGCTACGATCCCGTCGCGCCTTTACTCCCCTATCTCGATCGTGCCGGGAAGGAGAAGGCGGACCTGATCGTCTTCCCTGAATACGTGCTGGGGCACATTGCGATTCCCGGTCCAGCGACCAAGAGGATTGCTGCTGCGGCGGCGGCGAATCGAGTGTACGTGATCGTGGGGTGCTGGGAGACGTTCGAGGACGGGAGCTATGCGAACACGGCCCTGATTTTCAATCGCAACGGAGAAATCGCCGGCAAGTATCGCAAGACCCACGCGGCGATCGACAGTTTCGATCCCAGCGGGCCCCCGTGGGCGAAGCCGCCTGCCGGCAAGGGGAAGGATTGGTTTTTGACGCATGATCCCGAATGGACCATGCAAGCCGGAGATCGCTTGCCCGTGTTTGAATTCGACTTTGGCAAGGTCGGAGTCATGACGTGTTACGACGGTTGGTTTCCCGAACCGGCACGCGTGCTCTCCCTGCGCGGCGCCGAGCTGATTGTCTGGATCAACGGGCGTGGCGGCAGCGTAGAAGACTTCATCATGAAGTCCACGATGTTCCAAAGTCACGTCGCGATGGTGGCCGCGAATCAAGCCTATGGCAGCGGCACAATGATCGGCGACTGGCCGACACGAATTGTCGCCCGTAGCCCGGACAAGACCGAGTCCTATATCTCCGGCACCATCAACCTGGCCCGGATTCGAGAGGCCAGGAAGAATAGCCGCAATTTTCGCCAGCGTCGTCCCGAACTGTACGGCGAACTGGTCGCACCGATTGATCACCACTCCACGCAACCCACGAAATGAGAGCAACATGATGTCTGTACGTCCTCGCTTGGCAGTCTGGATCTCCGTTCCGTTGGCGCTGCTGGGCGCCGTCGCGACGACCGCCGTCGCCCAGAATCCAGCCCCGTTCGAAATTGAACGGACGGTCGCCCGCCGAGGCTATGACGGGAAACAGTGTTGGGTGCACGCCCGTGCGGGCGCCATTCCACCAGGCTCCGACGATCCCGATGGCTCGCCGCAAGTTGTCATGACGATGCAGCCGTTGCAAATCTCGGGCTCGGATGTGTTTTATGCCCTCAACGACTTAACGTCGATGGACCTCGGAGTAAATTGGACTCAACCTGTCGCACGGCCGTCGTTCGCCCGAAAGAAAGTCGACGCCCGCACGGAAATGACGGTTTGTGATTTTACTCCCGCGTGGCATGCCGCAACCGGAACGTTACTTGGCACCGGACATACCGTTTGGTACCGCGATAACAAGGTGATGCACGTTCGCCCGCGCGCGACCGCCTACGCAATTTATGACGAAGCCGATGGCAACTGGTCCTCCTGGCAGGAACTCGCGCTGCCGGACGAACCTCGGTTTAAGAACTGCGGCGCCGGGAGCGTGCAACGGTTTGATTTGCCCAATGGTGATGTACTGTTGCCCGTCTATCTAAAGGTTCCCGAACAGACGCAGTACAGTGTCGCAGTGCTACGCTGTGAATTCGACGGCCGAACGCTGACGTACCAGGAACACGGCAATGCGTTGACGATCAAGGTCAAGCGAGGCTTGTACGAGCCATCGATCACAAAGTTTGGCGACCGATTCTTCTTGACGATGCGTAATGACGATCATGGCTACCTTGCGACCAGTTCGGATGGGTTGCAGTTTTCCGAACCGCGTCGGTGGACATTTGATGACGGTGCAGATCTCGGCAACTACAATACGCAGCAACATTGGGTCACGCACAGCGACGGACTGTTTCTGGTCTATACGCGGAAGGGTGCCGACAATGACCACGTCTTTCGGCATCGAGCCCCGCTGTTTATTGCCCAGGTGGACCCCGTCAAGCTGCATGTCATCCGAGCGACCGAGCAGGTGCTGGTTCCACAGCGGGGGGCGCGTCTGGGAAACTTTGGCGTGGTCAACGTCAGTGCGAATGAAACGTGGGTCACGGTAACGGAATGGATGCAGACCTGGGGCCCCAATTATGTGATGCCTGTGGACAATGAATTTGGTGCCGACAACGCAGTCTACGTCGCCAAATTGAAATGGAAATCGCCGAATCGACTGTATCGGTCTCGATGATGTCTTCTTCGCGATGAACTGCAAAGCGGCGAGACGGAATCGTGACCGCGGCTGGAAACGGTCGCGGCGTGATCGCGACAGAGCGCTCTTGAAATTGAAACGGACCAACGCCATGACGACCGTGCCACAAATCATGACGGAACTGAAGAAGCAGGGCACCGCCCAGACGCGCAAGACCTTCGCTCGCCACGGGGCTCCCGAGGACATGTTTGGCGTTAAGGTTGGTGACCTCAAGGTGATCGCCAAAACCATCAAGGGGCAGCAATCCCTGGCGTGCGAACTTTATCAAACCGGCCATGCGGACGCGCAGTACCTCGCCGGCATGGTCGCCGATGGGGCGCAGATGACCAAGAAGGAGCTTGATCAATGGGCCAAGCAGGCGAGCTGGCATATGGTGGCGGAATACACCGTGCCGGGGGTCGTGACCGAGAGCCCGCATGCGCGCGACTTAGCGGTCAAGTGGATCAAATCAAAGAACTCATCGACTGCTTCAACCGGATGGTGCACGTATGCAGGAATCGTCGCCATGCAGCCAGATGATCAATTGAATCTTGCCGAGATCAAAGCGTTGTTGAATCAGGTCGTCGCACAGATCGAAGACGCGTCGCCACGGGTCCGGTACACGATGAATGGCTTTGTGATTTCAGTCGGTTGTTACGTCAAGCCACTGGTGAAGCAAGCGAAGGCGGCCGCGAGAAAGCTCGGAGTCGTTGATGTTGATATGGGGGACACCGCGTGCAAGGTGCCGCTCGCGACCGCTTACATTGAGAAAGTCGAAGGGCTGGGGCGGGTCGGCAAGAAACGCAAGACAATGAAGTGTTAGCTGGCAAGCGTCATGCGGTGATGTCATGCGCTGCCCGAAACAGGGCCCTGGTATGATCCGCCTGCCGAATCTGCATGTGCTGGGCGTTGAAGTAAACTTCCGCCGATGTGATGGCACCTGGTCGGTCGATGCAATCGTCAAACAAGGCTATAGTAGGCGTACGGTTTGGCGACGATGGCCGTCGATGTCTCGGCAAAGTCGGACCGAACAACTGGGTAAACATGTGGGAGAGCTTCGGATGACGCGGACTAAATGGCCGAGCGGGATTCAGCAGCGCGCACCCCGTCAGCGGGACAGGCACCTTTTTCGCCGCCAGGCCGTTTTTCTGCAGTTGGATCCATTGGGCGGCGAGAAACGAGCCGGTCCCGGATTGTCGCCGAATTACACTCGGTCATTTAGGGAGTGGGCCTTCCGTTGCGCCCTCTTGCTGTTGATTGTTATCGGCGGCACAACGGCAATCGCGGCGGAGGCGCGGCCAAACGTGCTGCTCCTGTGCGTCGATGACCTGCGGCCCGAACTGGCCTGTTTCGGCAAGTCCTATATTCGATCACCCAACATTGACCAGTTGGCGGCGTCCGGTCGTGCATTTCATCGGCATTATGTTCAAGCCCCGACCTGTGGCGCGTCACGCAATACCCTGCTGACAGGACGTTACGGCGGTGCCGGCAATGGGGCGCTGTTCGACCGTGCGAAGCGGCTGGCCAACAACCCCGATTCTGTTTCACCCAGTCTGCCTGCCTGGTTTCGCCAGCACGGCTACGCAACGGTTTCCGTGGGCAAGGTCTCGCATCATCCCGGCGGTCGTGGTGGAAAGGATTGGGATTCCGACGATCAACCCGAAATGCCGCTGTCGTGGGATCGCCACTTGCTGCCAGCCGGTCCGTGGCAGCACCCGCGCGGCGCCATGCATGGCTTGGCCCATGGCGAAATTCGTGGCAAAGCGAACGAGATGGACCTCTTTCAGTCGGTCAGCGGTCCGGACTCGATCTACCCGGATGGTCTGATCACCGACGAGTCATTGCGACAGCTTGACGCCTTGACGAGCGGCGGGTCAAATCGCCAGCCTTTTTTTCTGGCAGTTGGGATCATTCGGCCGCATCTGCCGTTTGGTTCGCCTGCCAAGTACATGGAACCGTACCGTGACGCGCAGCTTCCTCCGATTCCGCATCCCCAGAAGCCGACCGGAAAAACCACCTGGCACGGTTCTGGCGAGTTCATGAAGTACAATCGCTGGAAGCGGAATCCAAACACCGACGCGGACTTCGCCTCCGAAGTCCGCAAGCACTATGCGGCTTGCGTCTCGTATGCGGACGCGCAGGTGGGACGCATCCTCAAGAAACTCGACGCACTCGGGGTGCGTGACAACACAATTGTCGTACTGTGGGGTGACCATGGCTGGCACCTCGGCGAGCACGCGATTTGGGGTAAACATGCGCTATTCGAAGAATCGCTCCGGTCGCCGCTGATCATTCGTCATCCCGGCATGGCACGGCCCGGCCAGGAGTCTCAATCCGTCGTCGAGACCCTCGACATTTTCCCGACCCTTTGCGAATTGGCTGGCCTGCCGCAGCCAGAGTTTACCCAAGGAGCTTCGCTCTGCCCGATTCTGGAGGACCCG
>JAUIHJ010000476.1 GCA_030432015.1 bacterium | reverse complement strand
CCATTCCATGATCTGAACCCGGTGTGGGTTGGCCAGGGCACGCAGCGCGGCAAGGTGGGTGACAAGCGACTTGTTCATATAGCAAATCTTCTATATAGAATATTCTCGATATTGCATCGAATAGGACGAGATTGCCATGAATGAAGATCAGTTGCTACAGGAAGCCGACAGGCGCGGCCGCGACTATGTGGCGGGGGCAGACGCACGTCGGGTTTTCCCCCGTGATCAGGATATTGCGGCGCTTGCGGGATTCGATGAGACCCTGACAGACCAGGGGCGCCCGGCGGCGGAAACCATTGCCTTGATGGATGATCTTGGCTCCCCGGCCACGGTGGCCTCCAACGGGCCGAACTATTTTGGCTTTGTTATTGGTGCCAGCCTGACGGCACCCACGCTGACGGGTCCCAGTGGCAACATCAACGATACCACGCCGGAATTCACTTGGAGCGCAGTCGCCGGCGCTGCAAACTATGAACTGTCCGTCTACAACGTCACGACCAATTCACACCACGCGATCTACCAACCTGCCGTCGGGACGAATTCCTACACTGCAACTGCGGGTGAAGCGTTAGCCTCGGGCCGTTATCGATTCTGGGTACGGGCCATTGATACCAATGGTAACTTGGGCCCGTGGAGCGATGCGTTGGACTTCGTAGTCGGGGCGATTCCCAACGTACCGACGATCATCGGACCAACGGGAACAACCGCAGATACAACGCCGACCTTCACATGGTCTGATGAAGGTGCCGACTACTATGTCTTGTGGGTGACCAATTCTGCGACTGGCGCGCGGGTTATCTACGAAAACAATGTGACCACCAATTCGTTTACCCCATCCACGGCGCTCGCCAGCGGCCCGCACGTCTTCTGGATTCAGGCCTGGGGCTCCGGATCCTCGAAAGGCTGGTCGGCAGCGGCCAACTTTACCGTCGGCAGCATCCTGGCGCCGCCGACGGTCATCGGCCCCACCGGGAATACCTTCGATACGACCCCTACCTTCAGCTGGAACGCGGTCCCCACCGCTGCCAACTACGAACTCTCGGTCTTTAACCAGACCACCAATACGCACTTCGTGATCCATGAGACCGCGCTGACGGCGACCAGCTTTACCCCGGCGACGGCCCTTCCCAGCGGACGGTACCAATTCTGGCTGCGAACCCAAAGTGCCGATGGCCTGTGGGGTGACTGGAGCGGCGGCACGAGCTTCAGCGTGGGCATCCCCGAGGTTCCTGTGTTAATCGGCCCCACCGGAAATACTTCCGGCGCCACGCCCACATTCAGCTGGAATGCTGCCGCCGGAGCGGCCAGGTACGAACTTTGGGTCTTCGACCAGACGACCAACACGCACAAGGTGATTCACAAGACGGATATCACCGAAACCACTTACACATCCGCAACCTCACTGGTCGTCGGACATGAATATCTGTTCTGGGTCCGGGCGTTTAACGATGACGGACTCGATGGAGGCTGGTCCGATTTCCTGGAGTTCACGATCATTTAGGTCGATCGAAGGGAACGATCGGAACAGGTGTTCGTTTCTGAATGCCAGTTGAACGTGGGAGCTCAATGACAGCGGCCTTGAAGGCCATGGAACAGAGTCAACAAATCAGGCGAGGATTGAGGAACCCAATCGCTTCGTGCTTACCAGTCAATCTCCACGCCTGCCGTGGCGCCGTGGTAAACCGTTGTTGCGTCATCGACCGCCCGCCCCGTGTTCGCCGTTAACGGGCTTGTAACCTGATCGGTGGCCAAGGCAACGCCGTAGAGCCACCAAAACTCGTAGCCAGCACGAAACTTGATCCGAGGCGTGACTTGGAAGCTCGCAAAATAGCCGACTTCCACCGCGGCCGCGAAGCCAAAATCCTCTGCGGCGTTCGAGAATTGACCGACGCCGTTATTGGTCAGGGATGCGCTGCCGTCGATCACGTTTCCAAACAGGCCGCCTTTGACAGACGCCGTGGTCGACCACCTCCCGACCGGATACATCAACTCCATGCCAAGCTGAGCACCCAGCAGATGATTGTTCGTTTCGGTCGTTAGCTCACCGAGCCCCATAGTGCCTGTCGAATTGAAAAGGTAGTCTTCGCCAATGTGCAAATAGCGAACTCCTGCGAATGTCGAAATGACATCCCACCCAAACCAGCGGCGATTGACTTCCAGGCTATTCAGGGTTGACCGCAAGCGCTGCGCATGAAGCGTGGCGTTATTGAACTCGGAGAGATCCAGCGTGGTGGACGTCAACTGAGACGTTAACCCTACGCCGGCGAGTTGGCCAACCTCCTCCCACTGATAGGGACCGACGTAGGTGATTTCCCAGGCGTCGAGGCAATCGAGACGGCGTATCAGACTGAGGCGTGCGCCTTGCTCATAGCCTAGATCGTCGAATGTCAGGACGTTCGACGACGTGTATTCCCGAATCTCCCGATTTAACAACAATCCATCGACACGCGCGTGCCAACCAGGAGGACAATCGCCGCAGCACGAATGGCCAAAACCACCAGGTCCGAAGGTGACAGGCGCGTCGGGCAGGCCGTCAACATAAGTTGTGCCTTCGTCAAGACGGAGTTCTGAATTCCCGGAATAGCTGGGAACGGTTGTCAGCGGCAACAACGTCGGATCACGTGCCGGGCCATCAATCACCGGCAACTGAGCGAACGAAACGGCACAGACGGCTTGCAAGGCAAACGCTAGTATGCCTGCCCAGTTCAGAATGCTTCGCCCGCATCGAAACTTCATGATCTTAACCTCATGGACAATTCTTTTCCGGCTACCGTCGAACTTCGACTCGGTCAACGACGGGCACCCAACGCTGATCGCGAATAGCGCTCAGGATATTGATGGCTTCGCGCTCACTGCTGGCGATGCCGCTCACGATTAACGTTTCGTCTTGACTCACAACCGTGATGTCACTGTTCGGAAACTTCTTGGCGACGCGAGCCTGCAATCGCGCGTCCTGGTCGTCCCACGGACCGCCACCAGCGTCGCCAACACGGACGTGGTAACGAACCGGGATCAGCGGCGCACCAAACCAAACGGTCAGCGAAGTGGTGCCACCAGCTTTGGCGATCAGCGTTGCCTCCCGCACTCCCTTACTCACCACGTCGCAGACGTTTCGATTCGCAATTTCAATTCGTTGGATGGCGTCGGGCGCTTCCAAACGGCACCTCGCCGCCACGCCTAGGTGAATCGCCCGAGGTGCGATGGTTGGACGCGACCTGTAAGGTCGACCCGCTTGGATGGGGTCGTCGTTCGCGGCGATGCTTCGTGTCGCAGCAACTGCCTTCGGTGATTCCGGCGAATCGTCGTCAAGTAACGAAAGCCCCAACTCCAAGGGCGGCCTGGGAGGGGGGTCAGCCATCGTTGATGGCTTCGCAGCGGAACGTCCATCGCCGCTCACGGGCCGTCGGCGATTGATCGCAGACGGTGCGTGCGTCGGGACGAGTTCCGTCGTGTCTTGAAATTTCACGAGTTGCACGCCGTCAAAAGAGCTTGATTGTTGGTTCAGGGATGCGGTCGATATCGGACTGGGGTCCACTGTTGGCAGACGAGGCTGTTTTCGCAAACTGTTGTAGGGAATTTTCGAGGGTGGCAGGTTGGCTTTCTGCCGCGAATTCACTTTCGAAGGCATTCGCCAACCCATACCCGTGTTTCGATTCTGGGGCAAACCATCAGCCTCGACCACGGCTGTCAGCCATAGAACGATCAAGCAGCTGCAGGCTCGGCAAACGATGGGTAAGTGAAGCATCATTTCAAGCAATTCGTAGCAACGTCACTGAACGCATTTCAGACCGGCAAGCACAGCCTGACTAGTTCCTATCCCGGAAGAGTTGTTGAATTCCGTACGTGAAAAACGTGGCGAGGCTGAAATTCAAAATCTCTTCCTCTGGTTTGTACTGGAGGATGAGGATGTCACCGGGTTGAACAAGTGGCCTGGCGGTTGGCGAATTCGCGGCGCGCGTGAGGTCGACTTGGATCGTAATTTGTCCATCGCAGGGGGTTTCTCTTAAGATGAACAACTGGCCCGGGGGCACACCGCCGAAACCATTTAAGCCGTTCCCACCGCCGCCTCGGCCGCCCCGCCCAGAGGCGCTTCCCAGTCCCTGCCCGGCGATCGCCATGGCGCCGATGACGTCCAAGTCATAGTCCCGCGGTAAAGGATGCTCGCCACCCTCAAGTAGTCCGCCGGTGTAAAAAACCTCGCGCTCGCGACCCTCGATATACACGATGTCGCCGTCATCGAGTATGACGTCGGCGGGTTGGAAGTTCGGGATCACGCCAGGTGGCAATCGTAATGGGATGCGGACGACGGCCGGATCATCCGGCAACGGAGGTCGGCAGAGGCACGAATCCGCCACAGGCATGGAATAGAAGTCGCTCACAAACTGATCACGCTTCCGCGGATCCATGCGGCCTGCCTTGAGGATCTTGACTTCGTTATTAGCACTCAAACCAGGCAGCCCACCGGTCTCGGCAAGCGCATTGAGGACGTCGTTCTTGTAGGCCGTAAGTTGCACGGATTGACCTCGAGTGCTTAATTCGCTCTTACCGTCCCCAATGCCACCGTCTTGTCGCATGACGACGACGTGATAAGTTCGCTTGCGCATCAAGGTCACGATGATCCGTTCTTTGCCGGCCGGCAGGATCTGATTGTCGATCGTATACGCACGCCGTATCACGTTCTCAATTTGAGCGAGGGTGAGGCCTCGCACGGGAATTGGCGGCACCAGGGGCAGGGCCAAGGTTCCATTCTCTCGAACTGGGATCGGAAACCCGATCGAGGGTGGCAGATCAGAATCCTTCTCGGGCATGTGGACAGGCGGCGGCATGTCCTCCGATCCCAACACGCTTTCGATATAGATGCCCAGGATATCACCGCCATCGACAAGGTATTCTCGCGGTGGAGGCTGTCGCAACCGCGAGATATCGACCGGTACCAAGAGGTTCTTTGGCTTGGCGTGAAACTGGCTGGGAAGTCGGTGCGCTGGAACACCGCTGATCGGTGACATCACCGAGGTGCACCCGGACACTGCGAAAACGACGCTCAACAACAACGACAGCTTCACCCACAGGCCGATCCGCGAGATGCCCTTGAAATACGCAGATTGAATTGACGATGCTGATGGTTTGCGTGCGTTCATCCTGAACTCTCAATGGTTCGCCGTCATTAAATGAAATCAGCCGCGATTCGAGGCGATATTCTGCTTCGATCTATCGACGAAACTGAAACGACGCCGGTGTTGCCCTGTCGGATGGCCAAGTCTCCGGAGGTAATCGTGAAACGGTTGGCTCGCTCGCCGTGCGATTTCCATCGAGCACGGTTCCCGCTGGCTGAGGTGGTTGCGAGCTGGAATAAGTCGACGCGTGTGTACCACGAGGTCGGCTTCCCGAGGCTGGGATGTCCGCCAAGGGACCGGCGTGTTCCGGTGGAACAACGTGGTTGGTGGATGCTCCTAACGAGTCGCGCTGCGTCGCGAAGGCGGCAGGGAGTACACCGGCGTACGGGTGGCCAAACGGTGGCTTGCCAACGCCGGTTTGCGGATCGATGGCTTCGATCGCGGAGCCCGCTGCGGGCAAGGTCTCGGTTGGGGTTGGTTCCTCTGGGTGGTCGTAATAGAACTGCATACCACCTTGCGAGATGGGGATGCGGCCAGCCTCAAACTCCGGTGAATACTGGGTCTCAATGGCATAAGAAACCTGAATGTCCTGGAAATCCCCCGCACCATGCTCCTCCGCGGCCCTGGCACCGTACGAATAGCCCTCAAACCAGGCTGCAACTTTGCATTGCCCCTCCGGCGTCTGGTAGTGCCATGACCAGTACTTTCTGGGGGGAACTGGTGGCGGGCAACCGTTTCCGCAGCGACGGCCCGCGCCTCCGCAGCGTCTGCCTTTTCACACTCCGCGCGCACCGCCGCATCCGCCTCGAGCGGGCTGACCCCACCTGCATCGGCCAGTTCGAAGAGCTTGCCCTCGGCTTCGCCGTATACTCCGGCAACGGTGAAAGCGTAGTCGGGCGCCGCGAGGCTGTAGCAAGTGTTCAGCAGTTTGGGCGAGGCGGGTTCCTGTCCGCGCAGCAGCGCGTCAATGGCCATGGCGGCAACCTTCGCCTGCGCATTGGCGGCAAAGGCGGACTTGGGCATAGCGCCCGGAAAGCAGGCATCGCCCACCACGTGAATGCCGGGGACGAGGTCGCTTTCGAAGGTCAGGCCCGAGACGGGACACCAGCCGGTTTCGTCCACAACCCCCGCTGCTCGTGCGATGGAGGCGGCACGCTGCGGGGGGATGATGTTGGCCACCGCAGCCTCGTGGCGGTTGAAATCGGTCACCACCGTCATCGTGTCCGGCTCGACCCCGGCCACGCGCCCGCCCATGGAGGGCGGAATCCACTCGATCATGCCGGGATAGAGCGTTTCCCAGGCCTGCCGGAAGAGCGGTTGCTTGGAAAAGTCCTCCTTGGCGTCGAGAATCAGGATCTTCGATGCCGGTTTGTTCACCGAAAGGTAATGCGCGATGAGGGAGGCCCGCTCGTAGGGGCCGGGCGGGCAGCGGAAGGGATTGGCCGGCGGCGCAATGACCACGAGCCCGCCATCGGGC
>JAUIHJ010000475.1 GCA_030432015.1 bacterium | reverse complement strand
CACGGTGGTCCTGGGCGGAGGTTTGGTGGAAGCGATGCCGGAACTTTATGTCGATACGGTTTTCAAGAACGCGAGAAAAAATGTGATGCCCAGTTATCGTGACGTCTTTCGAGTCGTGGCAGCCGAATTGGGTGACGATGCAGCCGTGATGGGGGCCGCCGCCTGGGCTCGCACTGTGATCCAAGGCAACGCCCTCAAGACTGAACGACGCCCTTCCCCTGACCTGACGGTATAGGATGTCAACTGCCGAATCCGAGACTCCGAAACTCCCGACAAGCCCCTCATCCCGCCCCGTCGCGGTGATTGATATTGGTACGTCGTCGATTCGAATGGCGATCGCCGAAATCGACGACCATGGCGGCGTCCGTACGCTCGAGACTCTGTCACAGGCCGTCAGCCTGGGCAAGGACACGTTTGCGGCGGGAGCGATCGACAAGGGTACGATCGAAGACTGTGTCCGGGTCTTACGGAGCTACCGCCACGTGCTGAAAGAGTACAATGTCGTTAGCGCCGACCAAATCCGTGTGGTCGCGACCAGCGCGGTGCGCGAAGCCCGCAACCGCTTGGCCTTCAACGATCGCGTCTATGTCGCGACGGGCCTGGATGTCGAACCGCTGGACGAGGCCGAAGTCAATCGGATTACCTATCTGGGCGTGCAACCCTTTCTGCAGGCCCAGCCATCCTTGTCTGCTGCCAAGACGATCGTGTTGGAAGTTGGCGGAGGCAGCACCGAACTGCTGGTGGTGCGAAATAACAACGTGCTGTTTTCACACTCCTATCGCTTGGGTTCACTCCGGTTGCGCGAGACGCTCGAGGCGTACCACACGCCGTCCAATCAGGTTCGTGAGATCATGACGAGCCAGATCGACCGCGTTGTGCATCAGGTTTGTGAGGACGTCAATCCCGAAGGCCAGGTGGAGATGGTGGCGTTGGGTGGTGACGTGCGATTCGCGGCCACGCAGCTCGTTTCGGACTGGGATCGTTCGTCGCCGGCCCGCGTTCCACTGGTTGCGTTGGAGGAATTTACCAACGAAATCTTGCAGCTTTCCGAAGACGAAATTGTTCGCAAGCATCACATGAGTTTTCCGGCCGCCGACACGCTTGGCCCCGCGTTGCTGACGTACATCACGATGGCGCGCGCCTTTGGTCTGGTCAATGTGATGGTCAGCGACGCGAACTTGCGGGACGGACTGCTGAAAGAAATGGCCACGGATTCTTCGTGGAGTGACGAGTTCGCCAACCAGATTATTCGTTCCGCTGTCGATCTTGGCAGCCGCTATGACTTTGACGAACCGCACGCCAGGCATGTTGCCGAGTTGTCCAAGAAGCTGTTTGCAGAATTGCGCGACGAACATCAGTTGGATCGACGACACGAAGTGATTCTCTATCTGGCCGCGCTGCTGCACGAGATTGGCCTCTACGTCAGCTTTCAGAGTCATCACAAGCACGCCATGTACCTGATCCGTAACAGCGAGCTGTTTGGATTAGGGAAAAAGAACGTCTTGCTGACCGCCTTGGTCGCTCGATACTATCGTCGTGCGTCGCCGCAGCCCAGCCACGACGGCTACTCAAGCCTGGACCGCGATGATCGGGTGACCGTGGCGAAGTTGGCGGCGCTTCTGCGCGTGGCGGTGGCCTTGGACGAGTCACGCAGCCAGCGGATTAAAGATGTCCAATGTCGACGCGATGGGAGCCGGCTGATTATCGAAGTGCCGGACGTGGATGACCTGTCGCTCGAGACCCTGGCACTTCGTCAGAGCGGCTCGTTATTCGAAGAGATCTTTGGGTTGCAGGTTCAGCTGCGAATCGGAAAAGGGATGGTCTAGATCGGCATGGCGAAAAAAGAGGCAAGATTTCTCAATCGTGAGCTCAGTTGGTTGGAATTCAATCAACGCGTGCTGGACGAGGCGTGCATCCCCGAGACACCGCTCCTGGAACGGCTCAAGTTTCTGGCGATCACGGGCTCGAATCTGGACGAGTTCTTCATGGTCCGTGTCGGCGGCCTTCAGATCCTGAAGGAAGCCGGTTCGAGTTCCCGCGATCCTGCTCGCTTGACACCGACGCAGCAGTTGGAGCAAATCGAGGCCCGTGTCAACCGCATGATGGTCGATCAGTACGCCTGTTTTTCAGCCATCGAAGCTGGATTGGCCGAGCACGGGATTCAGCGCGTTCCGGCGGGGGCCATGACGGACCGCCAGCGCGACGTCGCCGAACAGATTTTCCTGAACGAGATATTCCCCATACTGACCCCGATTGCGGTGCCCGAACGGAAGGACTTTCCGCAGCTTGTCAATCACTCGCTCAGCATCTGTGTGCGACTGGCGGCGGTTGAAGACAGCAACGCATCGGGCCGATTCGCGGTGATTCCGTTCGGTCACCTCGGTTGGCGTTTCCTGACCTTGCATTCCAAAGGTGGTTACACCTATTCCCTGGTCGAGGACGCTGTTGCTGAATTCATCGGCTCCTTTTTTCCCGGCGAGCGGGTCGAAGAGTGTGTGCCATTTCGGATTACGCGGAACGCGGATATCGCCTTTCGCGATGACACCGCATCGGATCTGTTGGCCGATATGGAGCAGTTCCTGGAAGTTCGCAAGACGAGTGACTGTGCGCGGCTGGAGATTGCCGACCATGCCGGACCGGCAATCACCCAGTTCTTGCAGGACGCCCTGCAAGCCAATTCCGAGACCATCAAGCTGCCCGGACCGATCGCCTTAACCGACTTCATGCACGTGGCGACCTTGTCGGGATTTGAGGATCTGAAGATTCCGGACTGGCCGCCGCAGCCCTCACCGGATATTGACTCGACCGTCAAGATGTTCGACGTGATCGCCCAGCGGGACATCCTCCTCTGCCACCCGTTTGAGAGCTTTGATCCGGTCGTGCGGCTAATTGAAGAGGCGGCGGTCGATCCCGATGTCTTGGCCATTAAACAGACGTTGTACCGGACCAGTCGGACCAGCCCGATTGTCAAGGCGCTCGGAGAAGCCGCCAAGCAAGGTAAGTATGTGACCGTCATTGTCGAATTGAAGGCGCGGTTTGATGAAGCTCGCAATATCAGCTGGGCGAAATGGATGGAGCAGTGCGGCGTGCAGGTCATCTATGGGGTCAAGGGACTGAAGACCCATGCCAAGATCTGCTTGATTATGCGGCGTGAGCCAACCGGGATTCGGCGTTACATGCATTTCGGCACGGGCAACTACAACGAAACAACCGCCCGCCTTTATAGCGACATCAGTTTCTTGACCTGCAACGACGAACTGGGAGCCGACGCGACCAGCTTCCTGCATGCGGTGACCGGCTACTCGCAGCCGCAGGAGTTTCACAAGATCGAAGCCGCGCCGATCGGACTTCGCGAACGACTGTTGGAAATGATCGAGGCCGAGACCAAGCGGCGACAGCAGGGACAAAAGGCCCATATCGCCGCGAAGGTGAACTCGCTGGTCGATCCACAGGTGATCGAGGCGTTGTATGCCGCGTCGCAAGCCGGTGTCACGGTCAAGTTGAACATCCGGGGAATCTGCTGCTTGCGACCGGGTGTGCCAGGTCTTAGCGAGAACATCGAAGTGATCAGTATTGTGGATCGGTTCCTCGAGCATGCCCGGATTTTCTACTTCTATCATGGCGGCGACGAGCGAGTGTTTATATCCAGCGCCGATTGGATGCAGCGGAATCTCGATCGTCGTATCGAACTGATGGTACCCATCGAAGCGGCTGCCGCCCGACGACGATTGATTTCCATTCTGGATACGTACTTTCGCGATAACGTCAAGGCGCGACGCCTGCAGCCCGACGGCAGCTATGAGTTGCCGATCAGTGGAAATGTTCAGCCAGTCCGCTCGCAGGAAGTGTTGTATCTGGAAGCGCGCCAGGCCGTGCACCAAGCCGCCTCGGCACGACCCACCGTCTTTGAGCCCCATCGCGCACCGGAAACCACTGACTGACGTGATCAGGTTCAGGGGCTTGATGTGACTCCGTTTAGCAATTCGTTTTCGTTGCGCGGCAAACGCCTCCCGCCTTTCCCAGCCCACTCGTCACGGTAAATCGATCTCGCCATGAAAACGCTCCTCCTCCTCCGGCACGCCAAGTCTGACTGGTCTCAAGAGGGGCAGCCGGATTGGGAACGGCCCTTGAATCGGCGTGGTCGTCGCGACGCGCCCAGGATGGGGCAGTTGCTTTTTGCGGAACAGCTGATCCCCGACCTGATTCTCAGCTCGACCGCACAACGGGCTCGTGAAACGGCGCACAAGGTGGTTGCGGGCGGCGAGTTGGACGTGCACATCCAGGAAGTTGCCGATTTCTATTTGGCCCCGCCGGCCACATACATTGAAGTGCTCCAGCAGCAGAACAGGGCAGTTGCGTGCATTCTGGTCATCGGCCACAACCCGGGTATTGAATCATTATCGCGCCGACTGACTCGGCAGCCGCTCTCCTTTCCCACCGCGACATTGGCCCAGATCGAGTTTGACATTGATGACTGGGATGACCTGTCGCTGAACAGCCAAGGTGCGCTGCGCAACATTTGGCATCCACGCGAACTCCGCGCCTGACGCCGTGATCGACGCTTCTTCCAACAGCGGTCGCGCGTCAGTGTGACCAGTGGCGTGGGGCCGCCTGGTTCGCCGGCAACGAAGGAACTTGCACCGCTTCGCCAAGCTTTCAGCGCAGTGCACGCGAGTCCGTTCAGGATTTGACAACTCCGCACGCGCGCGGCGTTCCACGGCGAGAGGATAACGCCGCGATCCAAGCGTCCATTCCCGTTCCCGTCTTGGCGGAAACCTCCAGCACCGGCATGCCGGGGCGGACGGACTGCACGCTGTGATGGGCGACGGCGCGGTCGAATTCGACCACGTCGGCCAGGTCCATCTTGGTGATCACTGCGATGTCAGCTGTGTTGAAGATCGTGGGATACTTCAGTGGCTTATCCTCGCCTTCGGTCACCGAGCAAAGCACCAGGCGAAGCGCCTCGCCCAAATCGTAACTGGCCGGGCAAACGAGGTTGCCGACATTTTCCAGGAACAGGAAGTCGAGTTCCTGCGTCGCCCACTCGCCTAGTGCACTTCGCACCATTTCGGCCTCCAAATGGCAGACCGTGCCGGTGCATATCTGCCGGATGGGGACTTCGGTTCGGGCCAGACGTTGCGCGTCGTTCTCCGTTGCCAGGTCGCCAACCAACGCCGCGACGCGGTACTGATCGCGCAGACGCATTAGGGTCTGCTCCAGGAACATTGTCTTGCCGGCCCCCGGACTGGAGACCAAGCTGACCACATACACACCTTCGTCCTCGAACCGCTGCCGCAGCGCCCGTGCGACGACATCGTTCTCCTTGAGAATCTTGGTGCGAACCTCCACGAGGCGAGTTTTCTTGTGATCCTTCATGCTTCGATCTCCAGGGCACTGATTTCCAACTCGCGTCCTGTGATGATTTTACCTGCGGGCGACGCGCAGACGGGACACACGAGGAGTTGTACGGATGCGACGGTCACCTCCGTTTGACACGGCTGGCAGAAGAAACGAACCGGTACATCTTCCACCACCAGTGCGGCGCCGGCCAAGCGAGATTTCTCACGGGCAATCTCAAACGCCGACAGCAGCGCTTCTTTGACGACGCCCGATAGCGGACCGAGCCGAATATGCACCGCGCTGACCGCCGCTTCGCCGAGTCGCTCTGCCTCGGCAGAAGCAATCTCGACGATGTTCAGCGCGATGGATAATTCGTGCATGGCCTGGTTTCGGGGGGCTCAGTTCGGTGCCTGAAGATGGTTTAACAAATCCTGGGTAGCTGTTCGCCTGCGAGCATTGATACGATGCGCTCTCCGCCAATCAATGACCGCTGCGTCACGATGCCGGGATGCTCACCCACCACGCGGCCGATGACGGTGGATTCTCTGCCGAGTGGATGCCCGCGCATCGACGCCAACACGCGTTCGGCCACTTCCGCCGGGACCACGGCAACCAGTTTTCCTTCGTTGGCCACGTACAGGGGATCCAGCCCCAGCAGATCGCAGGCCGCCCGAACCTCCTCCCGAATCGGGATGGCGGCTTCATCAATCTCAACGCCCACTCGCGACGCGGCCGCCAATTCGTTGAGCGTGCTGGCAAGACCGCCGCGTGTCGGGTCGCGCATGCAACGAATGTTGGTGGAAGACGCGAGCATCGTGCTTGTCAGGCTGTTCAGCGGCGCCGTGTCGCTTTGCAGCGCAGTCTCGAAGCGAATTCCTTCGCGCAGCGACATAATCACGACGCCGTGGTCGCCGATCGTTCCGGAAACAAGAATCAGATCGCCGGGTTGGGCGTTGCCGATGGAGAGGTTCAGCCCCGCGGGCCGCACGCCAACGCCGGTTGTGGTGATGAATACCTGGTCCCCCTTGCCGCGGTCGACCACCTTGGTGTCCCCGGCCACGATCTGCACGCCGGCTGCCGAGCACGCGTCCCGCATGGAACCGGCAATTCGCACCAAATCCTTGATCGGCGTGCCCTCTTCCAGAATGAACGCCGCCGACAGGTAGAGCGGTGTGGCCCCACCGACCGCCAAATCGTTCACTGTGCCATGCACGGCCAGATGTCCAATGTCACCGCCGGGAAAGAATAGGGG
>JAUIHJ010000474.1 GCA_030432015.1 bacterium | reverse complement strand
AATCGACGCGCTAAAAGACATCGACAAGACCTGGGCATCGCAACAAGAGACCTGCAACCTGGTCGTTAATGTCTCCTATGCGTTCCGCGCGGCGTGGGAAGCGGACCGTAAGCTTGCGGACAATGCCTCCCCCGAGTCGCGAGTTGAATCAGAACTCATTCTGAAAGTCTTCAACGAAAAGATCTTCAAGCGGGTCCTCGAGGCAAGCCGGACCGTCGCCGAAGCGGATGAAGCGGGCAAAGATTCCAGAGAGGCCAGGCGTGAACTCTGGAAGCTCTACTACGGCGATCTGGTGTTAATCGAATCCGGAGACGTGGAAACGGCAATGATCGAACTACGGCCCATGCTGCAGGTGTGGGAGACCGGGCCCCCTCCGCAAGCCGTCAAGGACCAAGTCGCCAAGCTGACGCGGGCGGTCGATCAGCAGATGGCAGGTAAGTAGCAAGTGCCGAGCGATTCGGTCATGCTGTGTACTGTGCCATGAAGTCCTGGTGCGCACCGGGCCAGGGGAGCTGCGTCCGCGGGGAACGGTACTTCACTTGCCGACGGCACTTCCCTGGCCGACAAGCTTGGCTTTCCCACCCGAACTGCTGGGAGGTCATCAACGAGCCAGCCCCTCGATGATCCCCGATTTATGCTCGGCCATTGAGACCGACGAGTGCGATTCAGTGGCGATTACTGTTCCCTTTGCGATGGTTCGGCTTCCGATTGCACAACCTTGGCCTGTTCGTCGAACATCTGTTCGACTTGCTGATCTTCCTCACGACCCTCGTCGTCCAGTAGATCTTCGTCGCGCAGGGTTTCCAGGACCAACAAAGGATCGACCAGTTGCCAGGCCGGCATTTGGGCGAGCAGGCTGCTGACCAGCCAGCCGCCCCGGATCGTCCAGAGCACATAGCCCGCCGTGACCACCGTCGAGACGCCGGCCGTCGATCCGGCGATCACGGGCAATTGGTCGCCGTGGTGCTCGACCTGTCGTTTGAGTTCGTCAAGGTCCTGCCACATCATCGTGTCGAGCACAAACGTGAGACCGTCCTCCATGGTCTCGGCCACCTGCGTTGCGACCTCTCGAATAAGCGGGGGAAGCGTTCTCGGTGCCAACGCATTGGCGCCATAATTCAGGGAGGGCTCAGCAGCACCGGAGAAATCATCGCTGGCCTCCACAAAGATCTCGCCCGTCGCAATCGCTTCGCCCCGCGCCACGCCGTACGCGGCAGGCGACGCGGAATCACCCGTAAGGGGCGTCGGAGAGGCGGGTGATCTCAGCAGGATGGCGGCCATTGCCGATCCTCCTCGGTCCGTTCGCTCCCCTTGGCCGCCCGGTGTTTCATCCGGCGGCGAGACGGGGGGCGGCGGGAGTTTGCGATCGGCGACCTTCGTCACCGTAATCTTCTCCGCAAATTCGGAAGTGCCGCCGAACTCGCCCAAACCAAGATCAACGGTTGCAGTGGCGCTGACAACGGCCCCTTCGGCGACCTCGGCAAACAATGTCGCGACGAAGGCAATCTGGCCGTCGCCATCGGTCGTAACCGTCGCAAAGCCAAGGTAGGTCTGCCCGGGACCCTGTGGGTTATCAACTTCTGCCGGACCGGAGAAGAATTCGATACGAAACGTCGTGTTCGCGTCACCGTTCAGTTCGCCTTGGATCGTAATACGCTCCGCGCCATCGGTCGTCGCCGATCTCAATTCGGGCGAGTTCTGTAAGCCGTTGGGACCGGCATCCTCGTCGCCCACGTCGTTCTTCGTGGGCCCATCGTTGTTCAGATCGATACCCAAACCGGCGTTCGAGTAAATAAGGTTACCCTGGATGGCGTTTTGCGCAGACGAAAGGCCGCTGATGGCCACACCGGCGCCACCGTTATGCGCAATCCGGTTGCCCGTGCCGGGTCCAACACCTCCTATCGTGTTTTTTACGCTGTCGATGACCTTGATCCCGCCTCGACCATTCCCTCCGTCAAGCAGGCCGGCCACCGCCGCACCAAGATCGTTGCCGGCGATGACGTTTTCGCCGCCGCCGTCGAGCACGATGCCGTAACCGCTGAATCGAGTGATCACAAGTCCGCGGATCGTGCTGCCACCTGCTCGGATCGTCAGCCCGCTGGAACTGCCGGGCGTGTCGTCGATCAAGCTGCCATCCAGTTCAATGATCGGCGTCCCGCCAAACCCTGCTTGCGTCGTGGCGTCGATGATGATCGCGTCGGTGATGGGAGGCAAGGCCGACATCGGTTGAATGGCCTGCACTCCACCCTCTCCGATGTTGAAATGAATCTGATCCAGGCCCTCGGTGCGGTTCGCCGCCAGGATCGCTTCGCGGAGCGAGATTTTGCCGTCGAGACCCGGTGTCGCGATGAGATTCGCCGTCGACGTTGTGTCACCGTCTACCAGATCCACGGTGGTGTCGACCGTCAGCACTGCCAGAAGGCCCGTCCAGCGATTCTGAAAATTCAGGTCGAAGGCGATTTCGGTTTCGATCTTGCCGGTGGTGAATTCCAGTTCCCAGTCCCCGCCATAGCGCGCATGACCGGTGCCGTCATCGCTGGTCGCCACGTCACATGCGCAGAGCGCGGCAAGTGATTCCGCGAGCGTCCGGCCGGCCGGGGTCGACGCCAGATCACATCCGTAGATCAACACGTCCGCGCCGTCGCGAAGCGCGCCATTCCAGCCGGCAATCTCGCCTGCGAAGGCGTCGATGTTGAGGTCGCTCAACCAAAGATTGCCCACGCTGACTTTGCCCGCCGTGCCGTGCGATATCAGATGAATTGCGTTCACGTCGTGGAAGCCTTCGAGCGTTTCGCTGATCTGCTCGATGCCGTTGCGAGTACTGTCCAACAGCACAATCTCGAAATGCCGAACCGGGTCGGCGTCCCGCAAGAGATCCATAACCAGTTGTTCATAGTCTCGAACGCCCTGGTCGACAAACACGAGTTCGACGCGGGTTTCGACCCTCCAGCCGGATGGATTATCCGGCGCGGGAACGCTTTGAGCTTCGTGTGGCTCAGGTGCCGTGGTGACGGCCGATACTGGGGGTGACTCCAGTGGCTGATCTCCGGTCAAGGCCAGGTCCCCGACCGGCGAGGCACTCAGCATGATCCGGTCCTCCAGTTGGGACAGATCAAGGGCGCGAGGAGGCGCGAAGGCATCTGCGTTGGGCGGCAGGCAGATGCGGGCGAGCGCGTTGCCGGCGGCGCCGCGCGATCGATCGATCAACTGACGTATGCCCACCCTTGCCCCTTCGTCTTACCGAACCCTGCGGGTCAACCCGCGCATGTCGCGTCGGGTGGGCCCTATTCGCTTTAACCTGAGGAGAGACATGGCCAACTCATCTCCCTCTTCCGGACGCGTTGACGATCAACGTCGTGGATCAGCACGAGCGACCCACCAATTGGGACGGTGCGATCGCCCCCCCCGTGCGAGTTCCGCGCATGCCGACGCACCTAAACCCTACGCTCGATTTGTTCTGGTACCCGAGTGGTCTGCCGACTGCCTCGATGGATTTGGCACATCAGCGCCATGAAAGGTGGCGTCGTAGCGGTTTTGCGGCGCGAGAAGCCGAGTTTCGCCGGCCAGAAGATTGTCATCCGGGCCAATTATTGGGGACTTCAGCCGATTGGTTGTTGCGACAGCCAGCCAGACGCATTATCAAGTGTTACGCGGCAACTCTGAATCACGGGCGCGGATCACGCCGCCCCGCCTGCGTCTCGTTACGTTAAGTCAGCCGCAGACGCTCGAATGCTACGGCAAGGCGAGCAAACAAGACGGAGACGTTCTACAATCGGTGGCCCAACGCCGAATTAAAAGCGGTCCCGCACAAAAATCAAACAGAACTCAAAGCGACTACCGAATCATCGAAAGGATATCTCCATGCGACGTAAACGATCTGAGCGTTCTGCGCGAAGCACCCGGCGGACGGCCACGTCACTCCCTTCATCTGCCGCACTCAAGCGACGCCGTCGTAAGCATCGATCATTTACACCGCTCGGTATGGAGATCCTGGAAGACCGGCTGGTTTTGGCCGGCGTGACGACCGTGCCACCTCAAATTGGCACGGCGGCAGGCGTAATCGACGATCTCCTGGGGCTGCTTCCTGCCGACACGCAGGCCGCGCTCGGGCCCCTCCGCGACGTGCCCGATTTCATCGACGCATCCGCGGTTTACGTCGCCTTCCCGGGCGAAGTCAACCAGATTGAAGTTTCCGGCGATCTGGCCAACACGTTCCTGTTGCTGAATGAAGACAGCGATGTAAGTTTGATCCGCACGGGGTTGGTCTTCACCAAGGAAGTCATCGACGTCTTTGTTCCCGGTTTTACGTTCGGCGGCGACATCGGTGCAGCCGTGGGACCTCTTGTCGCCTTCGCGACGGGTGACTTGTCGTTCGAAATTGAGATCACCGACGGGCAGATCAAGGCGGCCATTGGGCAGCTTATCGACTTGACCGACGCCCGGGCGATCATCGTCAACCCCAGCGCACTGCTCGACCTGATTCCACAGCTCGGAAATTTTGTGGGCGTCGTTGACTCCATCTTGAATTTCGATTTGCGCCAGCTCGTGCCTGAGATCGACATCGATCCGATCGTCGACATCGACTTGCCCTTTGGGCTGCCGGACATTGAGATTCCGCCCGAGCTGAACATTGACGTGATCGAATTCCTGCAACTGGACGAGTTGGGCGTGCCTCTGTCATTGCGTGAGCTCGCGGATGCTTTTCCAGGACCGGTTCAAGATGCATTCGAGATTCTGACAGGGTTTGTCGATTTCTTCACGCAAGATTTCATTTCGGACAAGTTATCCATCGCCACGCTTGACGGCCCCGATACGATCAACTTGGAGAAGTTAACGGGGCTCGACATTTTCGCCCTAGCCGGACCAGGCGACGACACGATCAATCTTGGCGGTGGCACGGCATACTTGGACGAGCTGAATTCCGAATTCGGACTACCGTTCGACATTCTCACCGCCAAAGACGATGCTGAAATCCGCTTGTTCGGCGAAGCGGGCCGCGACACGTTTGTGATTAACTCGCGTTTTAACTCGCTGGATACCGAAATCGACGGCGGTGACGGCAACGACGTGCTGGTGGTTGAGGGCTCGGATCACGGCGAGACAATCCGGATCGTCGCGCACCCTGACGGTCGCTTGAACGAGATCCAGTTTTTCGACCCGGACCCCAACGGCAACGTACCGACCGAAGAAGTCCAGACGATCACGCTGCCGGCCAACACTGACGGCGGCACCTTCAGGCTCAAGTTCACAGATCCCGCTGGCGTCGCCCAGATCACGGGGGCCATCGACTTCGACGCGCCGGCGACCGGGGCCGGTTCCGTGCAAAGCAGTCTCGAGGCGCTCAGCACAATCGCGGCGGGCGATGTTGCCGTCTCTGGCAATCCGGGTGGCCCCTGGACAGTGCGATTTACGCAAGCCCTCGCCGATCAAAATATTTCCTTACTGCAAGCCGATGGTGCGCTGCTGACGCAAGACGCCGGAGAAGTCAACGTACTACGTGCTGCCTCAGGGGACCCTGAGCGTGGCATCAACGAGATCCAGACGATCACGTTGCCGACACTTTCGCCGTCGGGCAGTCGTTACGTCAGCGGTGGCACGTTTACACTGGAATTCGGCACGGACACCACGTCCCCCCTTCCTTTCAATGCCACGCGAACGGACATCCAGGATGCCTTGGAGTTGCTGCCCAGCATTCAGGCGATCAACGGCGGCATCGACGTAACCGGAGCGGCTGGCGGACCGTGGTCGGTCGAATTTCTCGACCTGCAGTCACACGGGCTGATCATGGCGGACGGCGCGATGCTGACCGGTGGTATCAACGGTGTGATCATCGTGGACAACGTGGGCAACGTGGACAACGAAGGCGTCCCGTTGAGGGCCATCGTGAGTTTGCCGAGCCCCCTCGCGCCACAATTCCTGCGGGGCGAATTTCAGTTATCGGTTGGCGGACAGACCACCTCTCCGCTCCCCTTTAACGCGTCCGCCAGTCAGGTTCAAGTGGCACTTGAGAATCTCCCCAACGCCAATCAGGTGCTGGTCACCGGCGGGTTTGGCGGTCCGTGGGACGTGACGCTCAGCGGCTCCGGTGCTGCCGCCGGTATCACCGGCAACGCGGCCGGGTTAAAGGGCGGCATCGATCTGGATGTGCAGGAGACGACGGCTGCCAGTGGCAGCAACGAGCAACACCAGCTGCGGCTGTGCACCGCGGCGGGCGGTGGAGGTGATTGTGACGGCGAAGTTACCGGCGGAACTTTCACGATCGATGTCGAGTCCTCCGTAGGCGGCTTTACGATCCGCCGGACGACCACACCCATTCCTTTTGACGCAACCGCGGCGGAAGTCCAGCAGGCCCTCGAAGCCCTCGCCAATGTTGGCCCCGGTAACGTCGTGGTCACCAAGAGCTCCGTCACAGACTCAGGCGATACGTTCACCCAATGGTTGCTCGATTACCAGGGTGACCTGGCCGGTGAAAACTTGCCCTTTGGTGCGTCGTTTGTCGACCTCACGGGTCTGATCACCACCGCCGGTCCGACAATCGCCACGTTTGATCAAATCGACGGCGTCAACGGCGACGACGAGATCCAGACGATCACCC
>JAUIHJ010000473.1 GCA_030432015.1 bacterium | reverse complement strand
ACCCCCAGGCAGTGCTCGAGATAACGGTGGTCGTCCTGATACGGTTCGGGATGAACGACGATGGCGAAATCGACGCCAGCCTTGTCCATGCAATTCAGGAGATGCTCGGGAGTCGCCGCCGCGTCCGGCGCATAGGGACCACGCCGATGATACGGAAAACGAGGGTCGTTGTTGCCGGCGAAGCAATGGAGGTGCGTGTCAACACGAGGCGCGTCTGGCGTCGCTCCACTGACGTGCTGGGTGTGGGAAATTGCGAGCGAGGCTGCGGCGGCCGCAGTTGTGAAATTTCTACGCGTGAGCTTGGTCATACGTGTTCTCGGTTTTCGCGTTGGTTGCCTATGCCGGTTACTTGCGCCTGGTTGCTGGAAGCCGGTCTGGTTTCTCAACTGCCGGGTCTTCCCAAGGGTTGCGCGGTTGCCTGGCGGGAGGATCTCGCAGGTTGGTGAATTCCCAAGGATCCAATCGTGAATTCATTTCTGAGGATCGCTTCGACAAGACTCCAACACGACTTCCTCACCGAAACGACCGTCGCCTGTCGGCGGATCGCGGTCCTCCGCGACCGGACGACCGTAACGACGGACGACGTGCCCAATTTGTTGCTTGACTCGTGTCTTAGCGCAACGCTTTCCACAACTTATCAAATTCGGCTTGGAAACGCATGGCGATTCGCGGGTCGTGCATGACAAGGATGTTTTCTTGGTTGTACTCGGCGGCACTTCGAGTCCAGTTGTAACTTCCTGTCAGCGTGATTCCTCCGTCGAAGATGGCGAATTTGTGGTGCATATGATGGTCTGTCTGGTCGATCGCGACATCGATCCCGACATGCTCGAACCGTTTGATGTCTGAGCCTAAATCCTCCGCTTTATCATTGTCAGAGATGATGCGGATTGCCACACCTCGATTCCGCGCCTTAACGATTGCGTCGCTGATTCGGTCGTCGGTGATGGTGAAAACGCAAATGTCGACGGAGGTTCGGCAGCGTTGGAGCATACCGACGATTGCGTGCCGGCACTTATCCCCGGGACTAAAAAACGCCTCCGCACGATCTTGCTCGGCATCGTCCGCTGCCGGTTGGTCGGCGTCCAGGATCTTGACGATGGCCTCCAGCCAGTCGAGCACACCATGGGCCTGTGGACCGAGCACTTCGGATCGGGCCAGCTCGAATGCCCGATGGCGGAGGAAATCTCGCTGCTGCTCGTCGGCCCCGAGTTCCTTAAGAATCTGCTGGAGTACGCGCTTCTCGCTCCGTGAGACCTTAAAGTCGTCCAGCGTCTTCTTGAGGATTCGGTCGAAGGGTTGGTCCGTCATGAGATTGCCTGTGCCCAAGTGAAGTGTGCCGAAGTGGTTGAATGGTTGCGACGCAGTCGTCCATGAAATCATGGTTGTAGTCGTTCGACATGGTCCGCCGCTACCGGCAGCCGACTTTTGGTGTCCTCTTTGCAGGCGGCCGGAGGCGCATGCCCTGTTACGATCGCGTTACGCAGCGCGGCTGTGCCGCCGACTAGTATTTGTTCATGGCAGGCCTGCCAAACCGTTGATCTCAAGTCGCAGAGATTTTGTGCCTTGCACGCTGCGCGATTTGTAACCCGACGTGCGGGGTTTGGTGTTGCGCCAATGCGCCGCTTCGCGGCACTTGGGCAGCCAGACCACAAGTTCCCAGGGTTTGCAGCCCGAAATGACCGAGTGCAATTCGGCGACGATCCGGGACCGGCTCGTTTTTCGCCGCCCATTCGATTTAGGTGCGGAAAGACGGCCTGTCGGCGAAAAAGGTGCCTGTCCCGCTGACGGAGTGTAGCTAGAAACTGACATGCCTTCGGCATTCGCAAGAGACGCACCTTCAAGACCGACGCGCCGCGTTTCGATTTACGACGAAGATCCACATTCAAGAACCAAACGGCCCTGTTTCCAGGAGTATGCCATGACCTTCTCAGCTCAACGCAACGCAAACGGAAGCTTACGCCTGGGGCGTGCCTTGTCCTTGGCTTCACTGATCATTGTCGTGACCCTGTGTGCGTTGCCTCGACGCGCCGGCGCGGCCGACGAAGGCGAGCTAACGCTCACGACGGAAAAGGTGATTGTCTTCAAGGATGGCTACTGCCTGGTGCTCAAACGGGCTGTTGGCGTTACCGACGAACATGGCGATCTTTTCACGCAGCAGGTTCCCGAGGCGGCCGTCCTTGGTTCGTTTTGGGCGACTCCCAAGGAGGGGCGGTTAGTCAACATGACCGCCGGTTGGACCGAGACAGCCGTGGAGACAGTTTCCGAAGTCGCTTGCCAAAACACCTTGGAAATCCTGGAGGCGAATGTGGGGAAGACGTGTTGGCTGCAACTACCCGACCGGTCATCTCTGAAAGGCGAGATCGCGCAGGTACTCACGCTGGCGAATTCCACGGTGCTCGACGATACCGATCGGCCGGCCCTGGGATTTCCCTTTGTGTCGGGGCGAGCCGATCGCAGCGCCTCCGCGGCATCGAGCCTTCGTTCTCATGTCATCGCTGGAACGATTGGTAGTCAATTTGTCCTCAAGACGGAAGCGGGCGATGTCCTGGTTCCGGTCAGTGATGTGCGTCGCCTGACGATCAACGAGATGAAGACCGCACGTCGACGGAAGGTAACGACGACGGAACGTTCGAAGCGGTTGACACTGCGGTTTGCTGCAGCGGGCCAACGCCGCGAGGTGCTGTTGATGTACTTTCGACCGGGGGTTCGTTGGATTCCGACCTACCGGGTCAACTTGACAAGTGACAAGCAGCAACAAAAGTTGGCGGAGATTTCCCTCCAGGCAGAGATTCTGAACGAGGCGGAGGATCTGATCGATGCACCCACCGACATCGTGGTAGGCGTCCCGAACTTTCGTTTTCGTACCAACGTCAGTCCGCTGATCTTGGAGAAGACGCTGGTCAATACATTGCTGGCTGCGGCACCGAACCTGATGGGCCAATTTCGTAACGACATGTCCAATAGCCTCTACACACAGCGTTCGGGCGAGTTTCGTCGCGACGCGGCGCAGGCCAGTGCCGGGCCTCACGGTGACGCACCGGAATTGCCGGATGAACTGACGGCGAGCGGAGCTCAGGATCTGTTCGTCTACAACCTTCCGCCAATGACGCTTCGGCAAGGGGAACGAGTCGCCGTGCCGATTCTCTCGGCCAAGGTTCCCTATCGTGACGTTTACACCTGGGACTTACACCTAAGGCGTGAAGACATAGCAACGGCGCCCAGTGGTAGTGGTGTGTCGTCGCCGCTGGTCCTTTCGCAAAACAAAATCTGGCGGCAGATCGAACTTGTTAACACCACCAGTTTGCCCTGGACCACCGGCGCCGCCATGATCATGCAGGGGCGTCAACCACTGGGCCAAGAGTTATTGACCTACACCTCGCCGCGCGACGCTTGCCGGATCCCGGTGACCGTTTCCATCGAGACACGCGGTTCGTTCGTCGAAACCGAGACGCGACGTGAACTCAAGGCGTTGCGCTGGAGTGGGTCTGACTACGCCAGAATCCATCAGCAGGCGACGCTCGACGTATGCAACAACAAGTCGGAAACAATCGACATCGAAATGACGTTGCGGTTTGGGGGCAAGGCAGACGAAGTCTCCCACGGCGGAACGGTGACGCTTACCCCGTACCGCGCCGAGGACTGGCAGAACTATCGCGGCCAGCCTGGTGTCAACAATAGCAGTGTTGTGGTTTGGAAGACGTCACTGAAGGCGGGCGAAACATTTCAGCCGACGGTGGCTTATCACTTCTACACTCGGCATTAGCGCGCCAGCGCCGCGTTGCAGCGGCGTGCGTCGCCAACACTCGTTTCCGGCCAGGCAAGCTGCCAGGAAACGAAACCATCGAGAAGAAGGGCTTGCGGAACACCCTACCGCTGTCCAATTCGGGCTTTGGCTCCGTCACGGATTGGTTCCGCCACGCGGTCATTGCGGTAGTGCGTCAACGGTGACTTCCTGTTTGCGCGGATTCGTCCCGTGCCACGAAGCTGATTCTGGCAAGTGAAACATGGCGAACGAGGTTTGAATCGGATAGTTGCAGACGCACCCGACGGAGAAGCACGGCGCGTTGAGGAGTCCGTCGGCGGCCACGAGACTGTTGCTGCAACCAGACCGCAGATTTCGGATCGCGTACTCCTGGCGACTTTCAATGTCGACGTAGGTGGCGCAATTCGACCTGAGAAACAGCAGGTTCTTACCTCCAACCGCGTAGTTGCAGCCACCGCGGCGAAACAGGGCGGACCCACTGCGCAGTTCGCCCGTGCCAACATCATAGGTATGTCCCGTTTGATTGATAAATGTCTCGGGCCCGAGGATCAGCGGTTGCTGACCGCGGATTGGCTTCTGCCAGACCTCCGCGCCGGTCTTGCCATTCAAGGCAAATGTGCGATCTGCCCGCCCACCCACAAGCAAGTCCTGTTCGACGGAATAGGCCAGCCAGTCGTCTTGGGTGCGGAGCCCCATAAAGTGCAGCGAGGTGAGATTCGCGGGAGGGTCGTTTCGAACGGTTTTCCAAATTTCACGACCGCTGCGGGCATCCAAGGCGAAGATCGTAGACGGCAGTTTGGCCACCTCTTCTCCACGCCGCCTCATAAAACCGATCTCCTCTGGGGCGTGCGAGTCAACGCAGTAGACGCGCTCGCCAGCGACCGCAATCGCGGCCATGTTGTAACGCAGGTCGGCGGGACGGCTCCACAACTGCTGGCCCGAGTTTCGATCCAAGGCGATCGCTAATTCGCCGTTCCAGCGCCCCTTCTCAATCGCATTCTGCGTGTTGAATCGGACGACGATCAGGATGATGTCATCGCCGACGCGGATGTCGGTCGCACTGACGGGGACGTCATCCGGCTGACCGACGTTGATTTCGAATGTGTGGCGAATGTCGCCACTGGCCGGTTCCAACACCACGCACTTTCTCTCGTCCGCGACGTACACGCCATCAGGCAGCGAGGCGTACCGCGCCGATCGGCCCAGTTTTCGCGACCACAGGAGGCGACCGGTGTAGGCGTCGACCGATTTCAACGTGTTGGTGGCGACTTGCAACGCAAACAAACGCCCGCCGGCGACCTGCGGCTTGAGCCCATGACCGTAGTCCTTCCGCTTGTGAAATCCGTGGTCGCGTCCGTCGCCATACCAGAGGACCGCCAATGGAGCTCGTACCAGATCATCTCGTGAGAAAAACGATCGTGCGGCGTCCCCCGTTTCGTGCGACCAGACCGAACTGCCCGGTAATGGTCCTGTCCGGCGGAGGGTCAATGAAGTCGCGGTGGCCTGGAGCGTGGCTCCAGCGAAGGAATCGGGTGTGACTTGCCGAACCAGTGCTTCATGTTGCGGCTCGCCAAGCGGTAGTCGCATCGTGCCACCATAGGGGCGCAAGCTTTCATAGAGCAGCCGCAATCGTGAGCCCGATTCGAGATGGAGCTTCGCCGTGTCTTCGGTCACGATCAAACTTGCCAGGTACGGCGGCAGTCGGACGTTGGCTGGGTCGTCGACAATCGCTTGAAACCGCGTCATGAATCGTTCGTCCGTCCCATGGGTCCGCCGCAGTTGATCGATGACATGCGAATCGGCATCGACAGCGATCACATGCAATGTCGTCTGCGTCAGCAAGCCGTGGACAAGGTCCCCGTGCTTCAGGCCGGCGACGATGGCGTAACCACCTTGCTGCGTGGCAGGATCGTTGACCACCGCGTCCAATAGCATCGTCACCGGTGAAGCAGGTTGGTTCGCCGGCGAGCTGTCTTGGTCATTTGTCGTCGCTGCGGTCGGGGCCAGGTCGTCAGGTTGTTCTCGGGGATGTCGACGCGGTTCGACCTGTGTGCCGCCAAAGCAGTGGATCGATCCGTCGGCCGTCACCACGGTCAGCTGGCCGTTGGCGGCGAGCAGGCTCGCTGGCTCCGCAGCAAGTTCTTTCATCCAGACGACCGCGCCTGGCTCGCGGAGGTCGTCGGCAAGTTCAATGGCAAAAAGATGACGCCCAGAATGTCCATAGAGTCGGTTCCCGGCCTTGATCAGCGTCCGCGATTCCAGTTTCTGGCCGGCAAACCGGGTCTTCAGATTCCACCGTTCCGGCACGTCCCAGCGTGCTGGCTTGATGTCGTTGCCATTAAACTGCTGATCCTGAAGCGACGTCTCGGCTTTCTGAAGGTCGTAGGCGTACAGGACGCCATCGTCGAGGCCGTAAACGATGCCACCGTCGATCACCGATCGATAGTCGCAACCGGGTAGGAATTTATAGGGGAACAAAGGACCCTCAAAGAGATCGACCTTGGGGCTACTCCAGCCCGCCGGAGCGTCCTGGCCGGCGGCCGCCCCATCACCCCCGGCATGCCCACCCTGCGGTGGAACAACGCCCTGATGGTCGAGGAGCGCAGCGGCCGCGTCCGCGATCGCCGCCTGATGCACGGCGAGGCCGACCCCGGCGACGGCTGGCGCCCCCTCTCTGAGTACTACAAGCCCACCACCTCGCTCCCGGTCTACGTCGGCGTCGCCGTCCCCCTCCTGCTCGGCGACGCCACCATCGGCGTGCTCGCCATGGACTTCGACCGCGGCGCCCCGTGGGCCGCCTACTCCGGCTTCGCCGCCGAGCGGCTCTACCAGACCCTGGCC
>JAUIHJ010000472.1 GCA_030432015.1 bacterium | reverse complement strand
CGCCAGGCGCTCGTGAACATGGTCAAGCAGGCTCGTGCCGGGCAGACGGAGTGAACGCATCGCGGCCAGCCTGGTGCGCCGTTTCCTGCATCCACGACGCCGCTGCCCGCCGGAATTCGGGCACGGCTTTCGACTCAAGTTCGCGTTTGATCACTCCGCGCTGCGTGCCAATCGATTGAGGCCTAACGTGTCGCTGGCGGACAAGCGCACCGCACGGCGATGACATCTGCGAGCTGTGCAAGGTCGCACAATGGCTGCGCATCGAGGTCGCGTGAACCGATGCGACGTCAATTCTGGCAGGAGGATCGCGACACGTCGTCGCCGGCTTCTCGGCACCTGACGCGCGCTTCACGTGGCGTGTTAAGAACTTGGTGATAGAGCTCGACATAGGCACGGGCCGCGCGCGGCCAGGTGAATTGACCGGCGCGATCGCGCAGCCTTGCGCCAAACGTGCTGTCTTGCTCGGCAGCTTCGAGGCCGGCTCGGACCACGTCGCACATGGCTGTCGGTTCGAGATCACGCCAATAGAAAGCCAGATCGCCTCCAACTTCGGGCAGGCTGGTCGCGTATGAGCAAAAGACCGGCCTCCCGCAACTCATCGCCTCGATCACAGGTAGCCCGAATCCTTCGCTGCGCGAGGGAAAAAGAAACGCCCGGCAATTCTGGTAAAGCCAGGAACGATCGGCGTCAGACACCTTACCCGGCAGGACGACCCGATCGGCTAATCCCTTGTCGGCGGCGTCCTGTTCGATACGCCGCGCGTAGTCGGTCGACTTGGCGCCGGCGATAACGATCGACACCTCCGGCAATTGCAACGCCAGATCCACCAATGTATGAAACTGCTTCTTGGGAGTGATGTCACCGATCGTAAACAGAAATGGTCCTGGCCGCAGGAACTCAGGACGCGACGTGGCGGCTTCCCCAGTTTCGACACAGACGCCATGCGGAATGACCGCGATCTCCTTGCCGTCGAGGTCGAGGTGGGTGCGAATTTCGCCTGCCGCGTGTTCGGAGGCAGTCGTGACCGCGGTGGCTCGGTTCACCTTGGCCTGCAGTCGTCGCAGGCGACGCCGAATCGATGCCGGCTGCTTTTCTCGCAAGAAATTCAGATCGTGGATCGTCAGGATGAGGCGCGTGGACCGATGCAGGGGAAGAAAACGCGTGTCCTGGTGCGTGGCATGCCAGAGATCAGGAGGCGCGCCAAGCGGCAGTAGACGGTGCCAGGGTCGAACGAGGCGGGCAAGCGGTTCGCCGCGCCACGGGCGAGCATCGAGGCAAGTGCCTGGCCGATCCGACAACAAACGGTGGTCCCCAGGTCGCGCCAGCATGATCGGCGTGAGCTGCCCGTCAAGCTCGGCGAGCAACGCGCGACCAAGATGCAAGCTGAACTGTCCAAGCCCGCAATGAACGTTGCGCAGGCGTTCGACATCGATTACAACGCTGGCCAAAAGTAACACTCCCGTCCACCGGGTATTCGGCAAAATCACTGGGTTGCCGGCAACGTCGTATCGCGACCCGTTGGACAGCGCCGCGTAGTACCGAAAACACGTGTTGATTGAGGGTTTATTTCCTGCCAGCTTAACGGTCAGGCGGGCAGAATCGGATGTCCGGCATTATGACGCATCATAAAGCGACGCTGTTTCACCCATGCTTCGTTACATCTTGAATTTAGGATCTGTTGCGCCGGTGGTAACCGGCGGCGTCAGGCTTGAATTTGCGATCGTCACGTTTTTCTTCGCCGCGTGCTGCTGATAAGCCGGCAGAATCATTGCTGAAAAACCGGCAAACATTGTCACCCGACGCGTGAGTCTTGACGTTGCGCTTGTGCGCATGCTGCAGGCATGCCAATTTCTAACCCTGGGGTGCAGACCAGGGGATTTGTCGTCCGGTTGTTCAAAAGCCGCGGAGCGGCGGCAGGCGACTTGGCGTCGTCCAACTCCTGCCGCCGCTGCGTGGCTCATTGGCGCAACTTCAAAACGGACGCTTCGGGTTACCCACGCCAGGCTGAATTGTTAGCGTTCACGAAACATTCGCCACAACCCGCGACGCCAGGATGGTATCGCGATCGCGATACCGTGTCGAGGCAATCTCGTTGTGAACGGAGTGCGTCGGTGCCGTCCCGAGGATTCTGGCGAAGGCACCCGTCGAAACCGGGGCGATACCAGCTTGTGTTGACACTTTTCTCAGCCACGGATATCGTCCGCAGGACGCTCACGGGGCGGCCGTGGCCTGTCAGTGCTAGCACGTTCCGCGTGATCCCTCCAGGTCAAGGAACGCGGAATCCTTATGCAAAGGTCACTCTTGCGATGAAGCTCGGCGTAATTCTCCCCAACTGGATCGGTGACGCGGCGATGGCCACACCGGCGTTACGTGCCCTGGCGGCGCACTTCGGGACGTCAGCCTCGATCGTGGGAATCATGCGTCCCTATGTGGCCGAAGTGCTCGCAGGCACGCCGTGGTTGGACGAACAGTTGTACTATGACCCCAAATCGAAAGACCCCAGTCAAAGTTCCTGGTCGTTGATTCGCCGTCTACGCGAACGGAAGTTGGACTCACTCGTAATATTGCCAAACTCATTGCGGACCGGCGCGATCGGATGGTTGAGTGGTGCGAACGAGCGTATCGGCTACGCCCGCAACGGGCGCGGGATGCTACTGACCCATGGCTTGAAGCCGCACCGGACCGGTCGCAAGTACACGGTGATATCGGCAGTCGACTACTACCTGGATCTGGTGCGGGCGATGGGCTGCCAGCAGGTCACGCGGACGCTGGAGTTGGGTACAACCGACGAGGACGAGCAGTCCGCCGATCGCGTTTGGCAGGCGCTCAACTTGCCCACCGCGGGAAAGGTTGTCGCGCTGTGCCCGGCCGGCGCGTACGGTGCCGCCAAACATTGGCCTGTCGAGCATTTTGCGGAACTTGGTCGCCGCATCGCGACAGCCGAAGACTGCCACGTGCTGGTGATGTGTGGCCCAGCCGAACGTGAAACGGCACGGCAGATCACGAAGCTTGCCGCAGACCGTCGTGTCGTGAGCTTGGACGAACAGCCCTTGAGCATCGGGTTAAGCAAGGCGTGTGTGCGGCGAACCCGGCTGGTGGTTACGACCGACAGCGGCCCGCGGCATCTGGCCGCAGGTTTCGACATTCCCGCGGTGGCCCTGTTTGGGTCGACCGACGCCGGCTGGAGTCTCAACTACAACCCGCGCGAGATTCGCCTGCGAGAAGATCTTCCGTGCGCGCCGTGTGCCAAGCGTGTCTGTCCGCTGGGGCATCATCGTTGCATGCAGGAGTTGGGCGTGGACCGGGTCATGGGTGCGGCCAGGCAGTTGCTCTCTCCGAACTCCTCCGCCCGCGTCGCTTAGCCTGGCGGCGGTTAAGTCCGAGCAAGGAATTGTGTGCGGCAATCCGCCTGAGCGTCTACAATGGCCGCATGGTTACCGACTCTGATCGAGATTCGTCATCGCCAGCGAGGCCAACGGGGTTTGCAACGACCCACTGGAGCGTCGTGCTTGAGGCGGGACACCGTTCGTCACCTGCATCCGACGGTGCGCTGGCAGAGCTTTGCGAGACGTACTGGTATCCCCTTTATGCGTATGTGCGACGCCGCGGTCATTCGGTCGCGGATGCGAAGGATGCGACGCAGGCGTTCTTTGCTCATGTGCTGGAGAAGGGGAGTCTGGTCGCCGCCGATCCACAACGCGGACGCTTTCGCTCGTTCCTGTTAACCGCGCTGAAAAACTTCCTGGCCGACGAACACGATCGCCGGCAAACGCAGAAACGTGGGGGCGGTGTTCGCCATTTGTCGCTGGACTTTGATTCGGGCGAGCAGCGTTATCAGTTCGAGCCGGTTGATAGCTGGACACCGGAGAAGGTTTTCGAGCGGCGGTGGGCATTGACGTTGTTGGATCAGGTTGTCGAGCAACTACAGCGGGAGTATCACGAGCGTGGCAAGGGCGAACTGTTCGACCAGTGCCGTGGGCATCTGGTTGGAGCCGGCCCCGAATACGCGGAGTTGACCGAAACCTTGCAGATGTCCGAAGGGAGTCTCCGCGTCGCCGTCTCGCGGATGCGCGGAAGGTACCGCGAGTTGCTGCGGCGGGAAGTCGCCGCGACCCTGGCCAATCCCGACGCAGCGGATGACGAATTGGAGACGCTGCGGCGCGCGATTCGAGGTGAGGAAACGTGACCCTGGGATGAAGTCTCCAATTGTCATTGGAGACAGGCGGTAGATGGACGCGTTATCGTCGCAATGCTCGCCGGCGGGCAACTTGGCGGGCATCGTTTGGGGATGGCAACGCCTCCAGAAATGCACCGCCTGAAACAACGTCATCCTGTAACAAAGTCAGCCCAATCCCGTAGTAGTTCGGTGAAGCGTCCAAGCAACGCCGAGGAATCCAGCAATGGCCACAGTAAATCGTTGTCCGCAATGCGGTTGTGACACGCCACCCGATTCGCCAGCCGGTTTGTGCCCGAACTGCCTGTTGGGCGCCGGGCTGGCGGCGCCGGATCCCCGCGATGCCGCACCACCAGTCACCGAAGCCGCACCAGCCGCACCAGCCGCCCCTTTCGTGCCGCCCAAACCGCACGCGTTGGCCGCGCGGTTTCCCCAGTTCGAGATCATCGACCTGCTCGGCTACGGAGGGATGGGCGCGGTCTATAAAGCCCGGCAAAAAAGCCTCGATCGCTTCGTGGCCCTGAAGATTATCAAGCCAGATGCGGTCGACAAGCAGGGTTTCGCAGAGCGGTTCGAGCGGGAAGCGAGGGCGCTGGCCAAGCTGAGTCACTCGAATATTGTCAGTATCCACGACTCCGGAAAGACGGACGGGTTGTACTACTTCGTGATGGAGTATGTCGATGGGACAAATTTACGCCGATTGATCGAGTCAAAGGCGCTTGCGCCGGAGCAAGCAATCACAATCATCCCGCAAGTCTGCGAAGCGCTGCAATTCGCTCATGATGAAGGCATCGTTCATCGCGACATCAAACCGGAGAATATTCTCGTCGATTCCCGCGGCCGTGTGAAAATCGCGGACTTCGGGCTGGCCAAGCTGTTGGGCAAGACCTCGATTGATGACCACACCCTAACGGGCACTCTGCAAGTCATGGGCACGCCGCGCTACATGGCTCCTGAACAGATGCTGGGTTCCAAATTGATCGATCATCGGGCGGACATCTATTCGCTGGGTGTTGTGTTTTACGAGATGCTGACGGGGGAATTGCCGATGGGCAACTTCGAACCGCCGTCGCGAAAGTCGTCGGTCGATGCAAGGTTGGACGAAGTTGTCTTGCGTTCTCTGGCCAAGGAACCGGAACGTCGCTATCAACATGTAAGCGACATCAATTCCGACCTGCAGTCGATCCAATCGTTTGTCGCACCGCAGCCTTCGCGCGGGAGATACGCAAGTACGGACGCACTATCCGCTGATGTGGACTCGCGATTTTCTCGCAAGGCGATCGTCGGGGCGTGTTGGCTGCCCCTGTTTTTTTTGGGACTTGTCGCAGCTGTCGCGCCTGCCGTAACAATTCGGGTATCGTCCGGTGAACAGCCTCCGCAGTGGTCCAGTTTTCACTACGTCATGCTCGTTTTGGTCGCGATCATTGGCTTGATCGGCCTGGCTGCTCCCTTTGGCACGACGATCCTGGGCTGGATTGCCCTTAACGACATCCGTCATTCTCGCGGTGCCCTGCGGGGCTTGGGGCTGGCCTTCTTCGACGCGATTTTCTTTCCGTTACTCTTCCTGGACGTGTTCGTGGCCATTGTGGTTGTGGCCGTCATGCGGTTGCTACTCTCTTCGATCGGTAATACGGTCTATCCGGCCGCTTGGGTGATGCTGGTTGTCCTCCTCATGAATATTCCCTTCGTTTGGTGGTGTTGGCGGCGTGCCTCGGGGGCGACTCGGATGGCCGGTGCGCCAATCACCGCGGGTCGCGCGGAAAACCAAACGCGGGTTCACGTAACGGACAAGCCAGCGGGTGCAGCGAGTGCAGCGGGAAAATTCGACGCCACCGACGCTGATGCGGAAAAAGAGCAGAAGCTTGACGAGGCGGAAGAGTCTCCGCAAGAGAATCTCCAGTGGGCGGCATGGTGCATCGGGCTGGTCGGCGCGTTTCGTGCTTGGATGCTGGTCTCCGCCGGTGGGAAGGTGTTCGACCAGTTGGCTTCGGGCGATCTATCGTGGCTGAATTACGGCTTGGTGATTCAGCTGACGGGGCCCGTTATGGTGATTGCGGCGCTCATGACCTATCGGGCGCGGTTCTATTGGCTGGCGATTGTGGGCGCCATCCTTTGCTTGCCAACCGGAAACTGCTTGCCAGTGATTTTCGGCATTTACGCCTTGGTCATTTTGTTTGACCCGAAAGTACACGCCTTGTTCCGGGCGAACGAAGCGTTCTTCAGCGATGCCGGCGTGTGGCATACCGTCGGCCACGATACCGCCAAGCCGGCGATGCCGCGCGGCTATGGCGACCAGATTGGCAGCACGTTGGGCAGCGCGTGGACCGAGTGGTGGCGTGAGCGTGATGCCTTGTGCACGCGGGCCGTGCAGGCCGTAATCATGATTCTGCACATTGTCTGCTTGTTGGCGTTTCTCGGATTCACTGCGCGCCGAG
>JAUIHJ010000471.1 GCA_030432015.1 bacterium | reverse complement strand
CAAACGTCGGACAAGCAAACGTCAGACAAGCAAACGTCAGACAAGCAAACGTCGGACGGCGGGGTGTCGGACGGCGAGGTGTCGGACGGCGAGGTGTCGGACGGCGATGCACCGGGCGCACCGCCGCAGAACCGGGACGACGAGCCGCCATCGACCGGCGAGGCAGCGGCCCCTTCATGATGCCACCGACGGATCCGGCTCTCGCCCCTGCGATGACACCCGATCAACGTTACCGGATCGTCGTGGTTAACTTCGAGGTCGAGCGAACCTCGATCTTGGTGTCGCGATACGGCCGAACGGTCGTTAATTTCTGGACCACCTGGCTGCTGGACAGACGCCCGCGCTGTCGGTCAAACCATAACTGGCCCGATTGCGACTGGGACTTGATGGCGGTCTTGGCCTGCGCGGCGTCAGGCTTCACCAGGAGCGTGGAATCGACCTTGATCTGCTCCAGCTGGCGGCCGCCTTGTTCGCTGGCACCCGCATACGAGTAGACGCTCAACTGCTGCAGCACACCCAACGGCGATTCCACGTCATGGGTCGTTTGCCAGGTGTCGCCCGCTGTCACGGGTTGCTCCGGCAATACGACGACCGACTGTCGCAACACGCGCGAGATGCCTGCCGGTGAAAATAATGCCTGCAATCCATCGGGCGTGCCTGACGCAACCGCCTTCTCGACGGTCTCGGCAATTTTGACATCCCGAATCTCGCCACGTTGGCTCATCACCAGCTGAAACGTGGCTCCGATCAGGGGACCAACCGTCGCGGCGATTGCCTTAGCCTCAGCCGAAGTGGGCTCGGCGGCGGAATCAAAGTCCACCGCCGCCACATCGCCGGTCTTCATCGACATGGTCAGCCGATCGAACGATTGCGTCATCGTCGCAGAACCGTCCTCGGCCACCGCACTGACCCGCCACGTCATCTCCATCGTCATCACGATGCCGATCGTTGTCGGCATCCCGGCACCGACCGTTTCGGTATTTGCCGATTGCATGAACGAGACCTGCAATGTCTCACCCGGCGAAAACTTCCAGCGCAAGGGCTCTTGTGCCGCCAGACTGCGGCCACCGATGTGTGCCAGCAGCAACACAGCAGTAACCATCAAACGCCGCTTTGACCTGGCCAACTCAAACATCACGCAACGCTCCGAATTTCTATTGCCCGACGATGCCGGGAGTGACTTCTATAGTATGATCTTGCCGCCCGGATCGAGTACGACAGGTTCCGCCTGAGTGTTCGCGCGAACACGCTCGGCCCATTTCCCAGCGTCCTGCTCGATCGGCGGCCAGGTATTGTAGTGTGCCGGTGCCACCCGACGGGGTTGAATCAGGTTGATCGCTGCGATCGAATCCGCCGGCCCCATGGTAAACAAATCACCGATCGGCAAGACAGCCAGATCAATGCCACCCTGGCCAATTAACTGCATGTCCGCAAATAACGCCGTGTCGCAGGCAAAGTAGATCGTACCGTCTGGCAGAGTCAGCACGAACCCGGCCGGGTTACCGCCATACGCGCCGTCTGGAAGTTGCGAGCTGTGATGCGCCACCGTCATCTTCACGCGGCCAAACGGTAAATCGATCCCTCCTCCGAGATTCATACCAACCGTATTCTTCACGCCGTGCTGAGTTTCAAACCACGTACTGATTTCGTAACTTGCCAACACCGTGGCACCGGTCCGATTGGCAATCGACGCCACGTCGGCCACATGATCGAAGTGCCCGTGTGAAACCAGGATATAATCCGCTTCCACCGCGTCCGCTTTGACCGGTGATGTCGGCGAGTCATTCAAGAACGGATCGAGCAAGATCGCGTGGTCGCCAGTCTTGATCGCCCAGCTGCCATGGCCGAGCCACGTCAATTCAGTTGTCATCGTAAGATTCCTCCTAAAGTCTCCTCGGCAGTTCCAAGATCGCCCGGCCCCTTCGCCCCCGATTGTCAACAGTTACAGAATTCGGTTCATCGCGCAGTCTTCGAGATTCGCTTCAATCCCTGGCTGGCCGGCAGGGTCGTTCCCGATCATGCGATGTTCCATCATCGTCGCCAACATCATCATTTGAAAAAATTGCCCCAGAGATGCCTCGTCGCTCGATGGCAAGTGGATGTTCGCGGACGGGCGGCCGGCCTCGCAGTTGGCCACGTTGGTTTCTGCAATGGAGGCGGACAGAAACTCCGGCAGTGTGGTCCCCGCGCGTCGCGTGAGCCCGTCCTGGCCGTAGCCGCTGGTACCAATGGGCAGCGGATCGCAGCGCGGTTGATCGACGATCAGATTCGCGACCAGCCTCTCGCGCCGACCTTCCTGATGCGGCTGCCGGCGGGAGTGCATGCTGCGAGAGTTCACCAGCATCCCCGGCATCGCATCGCGATTGCCGTGCCCGAGGCTCGCAACGCGCAACTGGTCGTACCACAGGCCAGCCGCCTCAAGTGCAGTGCACCAGACCGTCAGGCCTTGCGGCTCCGCACCCCATTCCCGCCAGCATTGTCGGATTGCGACATAATCCAGCACGGCATTCTGCCCGACCGGAGCTGTGCGAAAATGTTCGTTCATCGCGACCGCCCCTTCCAGCAATTTGACAACGTTGATTCCCAAGATCGCCGCCGGCAACAAACCAACCGCGGACAGAATCGCAAACCCATCCTCTGCACCATCCGCGATCGGATAGATGTCGGCACACCCCAGCGCCGTCGCGAAGTCGAACAGCCTCCCGCGCGCACCGGTTACCGGCACGACCAGTTCCGCGACGCGGGGCGGCCCCTGGCAGCTTGCTGCGAGCGCCGTCAGAAGCTGGCGCAGGGCAACCGCTGTCTCGGGCGTCTCCCCGGTCTTGCTGATCACGACAAGCGCCCAACGGTCCTCGAGGGAGCGAGCAATGCGTCCACTTCCCAGCAGGGCCAACAGACCTTGTGTTGCGTCATTGTCGAAATGGTTGCCCGCGAAGACCATCCGCGGATAACAGGCCCGTTCACCCCGGGAGAGTTCATTAAAGTACGGCTGGCAGCAGGCGTCCATGAGCGCTTTGGCACCCCAAGAGAAATCGCTGCTGCCCAATACCACCACGCGATCCACCAAGTCCCGCAGGCGCTTGGCGGTGCGCATGATCCGCCCCAGCTGGCTACCTCGGCGATCCGCGTAGTATTCCGCCAGACACTGGTCCGGCAGCCTGTAAAACGCTGCGTCCCGAGGCGGCTCGACGCCGGGATTTGCGCCGTCGCCAGCTGTCAACGCACCCGCATCCGTTGCAACCACCTCCAACCGGGCCGCGTCTAATCGCGGCTGCATTTCAAGCAACTTTTCGGGCGAAAACCCTTGATCGTCGCGGCAGGCATTCCGAAAGTCAAAACGAATCGGTTGGATCGCCGACGAGCTCATCCGGGATACTCACGAGGAGACACTGAAATTGCGGTTGTTTCCATCACGGGGTCGAGCCGCCGAGAATAGCCGAGTGATGACAGGTTGGCCACCCACCCGCTTGCTTGACGGCGCGTTTTTGGTAGGACAAGGAAGCATCCGTCTGTACGTTCAAACAACAACCAACAAAGGAAGCATTCATGGATATGCATGAACTGACCCGCGAACTCCATACCAAGAATGACACCAAGATCGTCATGCTCGTCGCCGATGGACTGGGCGGGCTCCCGATGACGCCGGGCGGTAAGACGGAGCTGGAATCGGCAAAGTCGCCCAACTTGGATCAACTTGCCGCCCGCGGGGTCCAGGGGGGGAGTATCCCGGTCGCCCCAGGCATCAGCCCGGGAAGCGGGCCCGGTCATCTGGGCCTGTTTGGTTACGACCCGCTCAAGTACCAGATCGGTCGCGGCGCCCTCGAGGCGACTGGGATCGGGTTCGAGTTGCAGGACGGTGATGTCGCCATTCGTTGCAACTTCTGCACACTCGATGCAGATGGCAATATTTCAGATCGACGTGCCGGACGGATTCCGAGTGAAGAGAGCGCACCACTGGCGATAAAGCTGCGCGAGGTCTCGATTCCGGGCGTCGAAATCTTTGTCGAACCGGTCAAAGAGCATCGATTTGTCGTCGTCCTCCGCGGCGACGGCATGGGCGGCAACGTCCGCGACACGGACCCGCAGGCCACCGGCGTCCCCCCTTTGGACCCAGTCGCCGACGATGCAGCCAGCCAGAAGACGGCCGACGTCGCCCGCGAATTTCTGAACCAGTCCCGCCAGCTATTGGCCGATCAGCCCAAGGCCAATTTCCACACCATGCGCGGCTTCGCCGAAAAGCCTAACCTGCCCAGCTACGAGGATGTCTATGGCCTGCGTGCCGCCGCCATCGCCGTTTACCCGATGTATAAGGGTCTGGCGCGGCTGGTTGGCATGGACATCGTTGGTCAGGCACAGACGTTGGACGAACAGGTCGCCACGCTGAAACAACACTGGAATGACTACGACTTTTTCTTCCTGCACTACAAGTACACCGACAGCACCGGCGAGGACGGCAATTTCGACGCGAAAGTCGCTCGGATTGAGGACTTTGATGCCGCCATCCCGGGCATTACGTCGCTCGCCCCCACCGTGCTGATTGTGACGGGCGACCATAGCACTCCCGCGTACCTGCGCAACCATTCCTGGCATCCCGTCCCCACCCTGCTCGCCTCGGATTGCTGTCGCCAGGATGGCTTGACGGAATTCAATGAAAGCAGTTCCGTGCGCGGCGGCTTGGGTCAATTCGAAGCGAAACATTTGATGACGCTGGCGCTGGCCAACGCCGGTCGTCTGGGTAAGTACGGCGCTTGACAAAGCCTTGAAAATCAAGGGCCAAACGTCAACGTCCCAATCATCGGGGCGCCAGGGACGGAATCCGCGCCGACGTACGATCCCGCCTCTCCGGCCCGTCAAACACGCCCTAACCCGCGCAACCTCGGTAGGCTCAAGCTCTCCCAGGAGGACCGCCGATAGGTTGAATACCCCATCGTCGGCGAATTCCCGCCGCCGGTCGAAACGAGGAGCGCGATGCGACTGGGAACTTATGGCCTGATTTTCGCCGGCTTAATCGCCTTGGTCGCCGTTGCGCGGGCCCAGTCCGACCAGGGTACCGCTGCGGGTCCATACGACACAGGCCCGACGCCGTTCCCGTCGCGCGTCCTGCGGCAAACCACGTTCAATATTCCCTTCACCGTCGAGACCGCCCGCCAACCGCTCGAAGTGCAACTCTACCTTAGTCGGGACCGCGGCCAGACCTGGAAACTGTACGCACGGCAAAACCCCAGTGCCAGGTTTTTTCCGTTCCATGCAACCCAGGACGGCGAATATTGGTTTGCGTCTCAGACCATTGACGCGACCCGGGCACCGGCGGACATGGATGGGCGGCAGCCGGAGCTGCATGTCGTCATCGACACCGTGCAGCCGCAATTCGACTTTCAGGCGGTGATCAGTCCGGCACGACAAATCCAGGTTTCCTGGCGATGCTCTGACCCCACGATCGACCCGAGCACACTGAAGATTGAATACCAAACGGGTCGTGAACAACCGTGGCAACCGGTCACGGCCCAGTCCGTGTCGAATTCGAGTTCCGCCTCGGGACATCTGACGTTCACGCCCAGCACGGCCTGGGTGGAACTTAATCTACGAGCCGAGATCAGCGATCTGGCGCGAAATAAAGCGGTTGTTTCGCGGCGTTTGACGTTGGCGGCCGGCGCTGGTCAGCCGAGCCAGCAACGGCCCACCTGGCGGCCCCTCGCCACGCGTTCGCCCCCTTCACCAGATCGGCCAGTGGCGCTGCCGCCTACAACCCCTGAGAACGCGGACCCTGGCCCGGCGTCTGCCCCCAACATGCGGGCGGCATCAGAAATGCGTGGATTCCAATATCCCGTCAGCTATGGAAAACCACCCATCGGTTATGGCCCAACGGCCCCCTACGACGGAGCCGCCGCGGCTGGAATTCCAGCGGACCCCTACGCAAATTCCAATCCGAGTGCAGCAAACGCTCAGCCCGGCACAACATACGGCCAGCCAGGCCCAGGAGAGAACCGCCTCAGCGCAGCCAACAACACGGCGGGCTTCGCCACCAATCAAGCGGACGATACGACGGTACCGCTCGAGGCAGCCAGCACTCAGCCCCTCGGCCAGGCCACCGACATCCGACCGTCCGCAACCGCACAATCCATGGCGACCGACGTTGCGCCCACAGTCGAGTGGAAGTCGACGTCGCCTGCGACGCGTGTCGCCGGCATCTACGGTGCCTCGACGTCAGAAGACCGCGACGATGCTTCATCGCCGGACCACGAACTGGCACCGGACGGCGGTTATCAGGCGCAGCCCAGCCAGGTCAATCCGCTTGTTTCGCAGCAGATTGGGGCACCCTCGGGCCGCTACGGAGCAGTGCCGCCGGCATCCGGTCCACCCAGCGTACGCCGCGACCTCGATGCGACGGCACCGTCGCCATTGCGGTCCGATTCGAACCAGGTTGCCATCCGCCAATTGAGGATGACCTCGGCGACGCGCTTCGAACTGGACTATGACTTTGACGCAGCCGCCGCCAACGGCGTGCGCAGCGTCGAGCTCTGGGGCACCAGGGACCAGGGTCAAACCTGGTCGCACTGGCATGACGACGACGATCGCCAAAGCCCCCTGGATGTGGAGATCGATGCCGAGGGCATCTACGGC
>JAUIHJ010000470.1 GCA_030432015.1 bacterium | reverse complement strand
GGCGCGCCCACGGCGGTGGCCAGAATGACACCCACTCGCATGGTCTTTCCAAACATGTTTTCGCTCCCCCGATGGCGATGGTCCCATCCTCCAAGATCGACGCAGCAGTTCAAAAACTTGGCCTGACCACAGCTCGCACGCCTCAGGTTGCCCAAGGGGATTGGCCGGAAAAGGAGCTACAGCCAATAGGACCTGAGATAGCGAATGGGAGTCTCGCGCGAGTCGTAGCGACGGTGCCGGCGCGTCATCCTGCGTCGCCGAACAGTTCGGCCAAACGGTCGGTCGTGATATTCAGCAACGAGGCGGCATATTCCTCGTCGGAATAATAGGCGTTCCGTTCATTGGTCAATTCAAAGCCCAAGGTGGCCAGCATCGTCTCTGCTTGTTCGCATGGATAGCGGCGTTCGAGATGTCGCAAGAAATGCAGAAAGTCCTCATCTGCCAAGGCGGCGGCAACGGTATCCCAGCTTCCGATGAGGTGGCGCGGGTTGTGCTCTAAGACCAGCCGCCGACAATAGGCGGCAACACGATCAAGATTTCCGTAAGCTGCGGCAACGGCGGACAAGACTAGCAAGCGAGCGCGCACCTCGGGACGCTGACGGGCACCGCTGGCCCGCGCCAAATGCAAATACTTCGCCAAGAGTTCCATCGAAGGGACCATCCCCCCATCATCTCCAGCTCGGGAGAGGATTCAAGTGGCAACAACCGAACTCGACGACTATCAATGGCTGGCCAGCGACGACGCCGAACCGTATCTGGCCCGCGCGGCGGCGGACCAACGGTCGACCGTCGCACTGGTCACCGCGCTCAGGAAGGAACTCTCGCCGACGCGAGTCCATCTGGTGGTCGAGCAGATTGAACTGCGTGAACGGGCAAAACAGAAATTTAGTGGCGCCGATCAAATGTTCTTCACGCGGAAACTGCTCGAGCAAGCGACCGGCGAGCTGGCCGCCAACTACAAGGCCGCGCGATTCCCGCATCATGTGCCGACGGTCGATCTCTGTTGCGGCCTTGGGGGCGACCTGCTGGCACTGGCCCGCCGTGGCGACAGTCTGGGAATCGACATCGACCCTGTCTCGGCACTGCTGGCGGACGAGAATTGTCGGCGGCAGGGACAGACCAGCGGTTCGGCTCGCAGGGGTGATGCACGCCAAGCGCCCATCGAAGCCGGGATGCTTTGGCACATCGATCCGGACCGACGGGCTCGTGGCACGCGATCGATCCAAACCGAGTTCTGGGAGCCGGACGCCGGGGCCTTGCGCCAGTTACTCGCCCGCCACACCAATGGCGCCATCAAACTGGCACCCGCGACCGTCCTACCGGACGACTTCCCTGAGGAGGCGGAACGCGAATGGATCGGTCAGCCTCGGACCTGCCGTCAGCAGATCGCCTGGTTTGGCAGCCTGGCCCGCCGTCCGTCGCAACATACCGCCACCATCCTTGGCCGTCACAATGAAGTTCCCCCCGCGTCGATTTCGGGGCTCCCGGACCAGGAGGTTCCCACCGCACAGGAACTGGGCCGCTACCTGCACGAGCCGCACGCGGCGGTCCTGGCCGGCCGCTTGACCGGTGCGCTGGCGGCGGCGCTGGACCTGGAGGCGATCACCCAGGGCGTCCCCTATCTGACGTCCGAGCGGCGTCTTAATCATGATCCGCGACTGGCAACCTTCGAACTGATCGAGGCCCTTCCTTTCGACATAAAACAGCTCAAAGCCGCCTTGCGAGTTCGGAAGATCGGGCGACTGGAAATCAAGCACCGGGGATTACAACTCGATCCAGACGTGCTGCGCAAACGACTAGGCGTCCCAGGCGACAACCGCGGCACGCTCATTGTCGCTGGGGGCCGCGACCAGGTCCGTGCGTTCCTCACGGTCCGCTGTAAGCCATGACCACAGGCAGACCCGACGCGTCATGAAACAGGTCGTGCGCTGCATGGCGGCATGGGTCGATGTTGGAATCCCGTGTGGTTGGCTCGAATTTCGATTCGAGGCCCACAGGTTTCTGGCATGCGAAGCATGAACCGACGACTGCGCGTACCGCCGCCCAACTAATGCTCGTCGCTACCAGTCAGTTTTTCTTCGGCCTTATCCGCCTGCCAGGCCACGGCGGTCAACACGCGAGTCACTTCCAACGCATCGGCGGTGTCGGCCAACTGGTTGGCATGAACCACAACGACGTCGCCCGACGACGTGCTCTGAACGGCGAATGCACCGTGCACCATCTGCTGATTAAGCTTCAAGAGCAGCATGGCATTTTGCGGCGTCGCTGGCCCACAGACCGAGGCATAGGCGATCAGGCTGTGCCCCGACTCGTCTTTGTTGCCAAAGTTGACGGTGACGGTCTGCTTCCGCAGCGACCCGATTGGCACTGTGATCTGCCAGACATCGCCAGCTTCGTGAAGCTGCCATTCGGACGATTGGACCACCTTTCGTACCAGATCGCGAGGATCGTCACTGGCTGCCGCACTCGACAGTGCATCGAAGCTCAAGCCCCCCTGAGAACCGGCGGCTGCCCCGACTCCAGCGGCAGCACCGGCGGCGGCCGGCGGCGTGCCCTGCGCTGGTTGCAGGCCATGCATTGCCTGCTGCAACATCGTGGGCATCATCATCCCAAAACCCGCACCCATCCCCATGCTCATCGCGCCCCCGCCGGCGCCACCACCCCCTTGCTCCGCCATCTTCGACATGCTGTTGGCTGCCTGGTACATCGTAAACGCGCGCAGGTCTCCGATCGCGCCCATGCTGCTGCGGGCGTCGATGGCCTTTTGAACCTCTTCGGGAGGGGTGATCGCATTGATAAAGAAGTCGACTAATTCCAGGCCGTACTTGGCGAATTCCTCGGCAACTTTGACACGTGTCGCCGAGCCGATTTCGTCGAATTTTGCCGGCAGATCGAGCATGCTGATGCCGAGCGTCCCCAGCAAATCGGTCAACCGCGAAACGATCAGGTCTTTCAAGAATGACGTCACTTCATCCGTCGTGAATTTCCCTTGCGTGCCGACCAGCGTATTCAACAGCAATTCCGAATCGACCACGCGATACGAGAACTTGCCAAAGCTGCGCAGCCGCACCATCCCGAATTCTTTGTCGCGCACGGTGATCGGCTGCCGCGTTCCCCACTTCTGGTCGAGGAACGTCTGCTTGCCGACGAAATAGACCGAGGCCTGGAATGGAGAACGTTCCCACGGCGTGGTCAGCAGGCGTGTGATCAACGGCACGTTGGCCGTGGTCAACGTGTGCCGCCCCGGACCAAATCGGTCCATCGCCTTGCCGTCGCGGAAGAAGACAGCTTCCTGAGTCTCCTGAACGATTAGTTGGGCACCGATCTTGATGTCGGCCGAGCCGTGCGGCGGAATGCGATGAACCAGCGAACGATTCGATTCGTCGAAGAAATCAATAACTTCCAAACGGGCCATCCGAGCGAGTCCTTATGACGAGCCAACAAACAGGATTTTGAATACCCAAAAAAACGGTGGAGCGTGTTTAATTGGAGAGCGTCACGTTGTGTGGCAACGCATTGCCTTACAACGTGGCGCTGTCCAATGAAGTACACTCGCCAGTTAAGTCCACTCGGTAACCGGAACCCTCCTGAGGTTCGCTGCACCCTCCGGTGCGGGAGTCATCAGGAATCAGGCATCGAGCCCTTCGAGGATAGCACTTCGCCCATCGAATTGAGCCTGCAATTGCTCGACTTTGGCCAGCAGTTCGTCCACGGTGGTCTTCCCTTCCGCGTTCGCGGAGAGTTGATCGGCCATTTCGAGCAGTGCGGCGACCTCGACCATCATCGCCACATCATGATCGTAAACTTTATCCAGGACATTTTCGTCGACGCGCACGAAGTCGAAAAAGCCACTGTAACCGCGGACGGCACCGCGGATCCGTGATTGCAGGGTATCGATCCGAGTTCGCAATCGCTCGCACTTTGGCAAGTCGTCCAAACGTGCCGCCTCGACCAATTCGCGTTGGTAGTTGTCGAGCTTTAATTTTCCCTTGTGCAACTGATTTGTGAGGTGCGTGCGTGCGAGATGATCGCTATCCCGCCGATACTCTTTCTCCAGGTACCCCTTGAATCCAGGAACATGGCGGAGAATGGATTCAACCAGATTACGGGAATCGGCATGTCGCGACGGATCGACCATGGGAGACCTCCTCGGCCAGCAAGTAACGGGCGAAACACATCCAGCAAACGACCAAACCCAATCCAGCGTGTTTAATCGACCGGGGTGTGGAGACGGCGGAATGGCCGGCGTCGAGCCCCACAAGCGTTATGTTGTAGCAAAACTTACGGGTCGGACAAACACGCCGGCAATTCCCCTGGCCCCGACATCGGCGTTTTGCTACATTCCCGCGACTTTTCTCAATTCCTGGCTCATTCGCGCCCGGCGCATCGATCATGCATAAAGAAAACCACAACGCGCGCCATTCGCGGCGTTCACTCCTGCTGATATGCCTCGCAACTCCCGTCCTGACGGGCTGCGTGCAGGGACAATACTACGGGATCGCCGCCCTGAACCCGTACACGCGCAAGCAGTGGACGGAGGACGAGAAGATGGGGCCGACATTCCACCAGCAAATGGCGGAACTACGAGATCTCAAAAAGTCCGCCCGGTCGCTGGGTCCAGCAGAACAATCGCGGATCGCCTCCCAGATGACGGAGTTGGTTCGCAACGACGAAAACCCCTTGATCCGCGCCGGCAGTGTACGCGTATTGGGTGAAATCGCCAACGTCGCCGCGCTGCCCGGCATCCAGGCAGCCTCGGTCGATCCCGAGGCACAGGTAAGGATCGCTGCCTGCGAGGCGTTCGGCCGGCGAGGCGACGCCGATGCCGCGCAAGCCCTGGCCTTGCTATCCTCCAACGATGACGACACCGACGTCCGGCTCGCAGCCATCGCAGCACTCGGCAACTGCCAACAGCAACAGGCGGTCCAGGCTCTCTCCGTCGCGTTGGACGATAGCAACCCCGCCATTCAGAATCGCGCCGTTCAATCATTGAAGTCGTCAACCGGCGAGTCATTGGGTGATAACGTGGCCGTCTGGCGGGCCTATGTGCACGGCGAACCAAGCCCGGTTCAGCCAGCGGCATCGATCGCCGATCGAATTCAGCGCATCTTCTATTAGCGACCCGTCGCATTCGCCAGACAGGCCCACCCCAACCGGCGATCGAACTTGAAACACGACGAAGGCTTCCGCAACGAAGTTGTTGTCGTGCGTCTGCCGATCATCAACACTTCGCGGCGATGCGTGCAACGCGACATTGCTCTGCGTTTCGATAAGCGATACGATGTACGCAAACGGTAGTTTGCCCTTCTGCCCGCTTCAGATGCGCCCATCCAGGCTGTTGTTTCCTGCATGAAACCCCAGAAATTTAATAAACAGTTTGAAACGATTTACAAGCTTGCCGTGCGCCTCAGCGAGGCAGACGAAGCGGACGCCCTGTTAGTCATGCTGGATGGGCCAACCGACTGGGCAAAACTGCAAGAATGTGCCAACGACGAAAAAATCGTCGTCGTAGCCGACCATCCAGATGAGTTGGCTGGAGCCGAAGAGGCGGGTCTCTCAACGGTGGTCTTGGACACCCCGGATGCTCCGGTTTTCGAGAAACTGACCTTGGCACTGCTGGAGGCCGTCGCGGATGACATCTTGTCTGCCGGCGCGGGCGTGGTGGCGGTGTACAGCGGCTTCGAAGCCGGGCTGATCGATTCGATCAGTTTTATTCGCTTGCATGAACATCTGGGCCGACTGACGTCGCGCGATCTTCGCAAGATTGAAACCAGCGTTCCGCTGGAGACGCTCAAGACGGTAGTGGACCTCGCGGTCGAAATCGGCCGTGAAGGACGCGAAGGTAAACCGGTCGGTACGCTGTTTGTCGTGGGGGATACCCGGAAGGTGCTGACCAAGAGTCGGCCCGGCGGCTTCGATCCGGTCAAGGGTTACGGCCGCAAAGAACGCCAGCTACAAGATCCCCGCGTGCGGGAAGCGATCAAGGAAATTGCGCCGTTGGACGGCGGCTTTGTCGTCAGCCCCGACGGGACCGTCGAGCGTGCCTGCCAAATCGTCGAAACCGCGAACGCCAATCTGACGCTTTCCAAGGGACTTGGATCGCGACACTGGGCCGCGGCCGCGATCAGCAAGAACACCAATGCGATTGCCGTCGTCGTGAGCGAGTCCAACGGCACCGTTCGTATCTTCCAGAACGGCGAAGTTCTGCTACGGGTCGAACCATTCCGTCGCGCGATGAAATGGAAAGACTTCGAGTACGAGCCGCCCTCGCAGGCGTCGGACTAACGTCCTGTTCGCCTGGGATCTGCACCATGTCGGAACCACCGAAAATCGCCGTTCGCACGGCGGATCTGAATGACCCCGCACATCAGCGGGCCATCCTCGAACTGCTCGACGCCTACGCCAAGGAGCCGCAGGTCGGAGGCGTCGCGTTCTCGCCCGATGTGCGATCGCGGCTGATCTCCGAACTGCAGCAGCAAGCCACCGGTCGCTACTTTCTGGCCTTCCACGAAACCCAACCCGTCGGCGTGGCGATCTGCTTCCTCGGTTTCTCGACGTTCTACGCCCGCCCTCTGCTCAACATCCACGACCTGGCCGTCAAGCATGGCTTTCGCGGGCGGGGCATCGGGCGCCGCCTGCTCAGCAC
>JAUIHJ010000469.1 GCA_030432015.1 bacterium | reverse complement strand
GGACGTGCCAGCAAACGGCAGCACGCCCCGGGGATGCCGCTTTCGATCGTCGTCCAGGATAGTGATCTGGGAATCAGTCGTGGTCACAATCGGATCCCGGTCATCGTGCGTACGGAACCCGGCGGTGATGAGGAGTTGATCTATCTGACCAGTGGTGGAGCCGGTAAAGGGGTCTTCCGCACGGGCGTCGACACGCAATTGGGGACCGTAACCCAGCGCGACGGTGTGTTACAGGTCAGCGGCAATGACAAGATCCTGTGTGACTATCCCGACCAGTTCAAGGCCGAATTCAAGAGCGTCCCGCTCTCGGACGTCGAAATCCGCGTCGCCGCGGACGCCAAGTTTGAAGTCGCCAGCAGCAAGATTATCGACGAAGAGGAGGAAACCTTCAGCGAGCGGCTCGCACGCGAGGGGCGCAATCGCGACGAGGCCGATTCCCGCCAGTCGATGCGACGTCCTGCCAACCAGATCAAACCGGGCAACCCGATCTATCTGCGGGTCGTCGACGGCGACCGCGATCTGTCCCCGTCGCCAGACTCGATCGTCGCGAAGCTCGTTGCCGACAGCGGCGATCAGGTTCAGGTCACCTTGACCGAGTCCGCCCCACACTCCGGCATCTTTGAAGGGACGGCGCAGAGCGGCGAACTGCCGGCCGGCGCGCTCGCCAGCGACACGGCCATCGATCACAGCCCCCTGATGGCGATCGACAATGACCCGAAGACGTATTGGCAAAGCGAACCCGATGGCGCGACACCGAAGTCGCTCACGGTCGATATGAAAGACCTGCGAACGTTGTCGCGTGCCAAGTTCTTTGTACCGCAAACCGACGACAACAAACCGGTCCGCGGCGAACTTCAGGCCAGCTATGACGGCGAATTCTGGTTCCGCCTGGCCGCACATCCCGCCACTTCCACCGCGGTCCCGGTGGCTGCGGAATACGGGCCGATGCAATACCGCCTGTTCGCCGGCAACGCCACGTCGTACAGCTCGTGGCAGCAGGTCGTCAACCTGGCGGCCGGCGAGCCGATCGAACAGGGTGCGGTATCGGGCGGGCAACTGCTTTGGACACGTCCCGAAGACGACGAAGACCAACCCAAATACGTCTCGGCCATCTGGTTTGGCAAGTTCGTACAACTTCGTGCTGGTGCCGTCCGCTTCGCGGTCCAGGGGCATCGCACGGCGTTGGCATTGGACGGGCAGTTGGAACTCGAAGTTGGTGCCGGCAACCGGACCATCGACGTGTGGCTGGAGAAAGGCGTGCATGATTTGACCATATTCGCTGCAGCTCACCCGAGCACCCGGCAACTTGCGGCCCTCCGAGCCCGAGCGAGCCTGGACGATCAGCGGGTGACGCTGGGTCCGTTCCTGACCAACGACTTCGATCTCGAGGCGGCCAGCGCCGCATTGGACGCAGCGCCCGCGCCGGTTTCCGAAACTGGCGCGGCCATTCAGGCGCTGGCGATCGAGGCCGCGGAGCTCGAAAAATCATCGGAGAAATTTGGCGTCCAGGAACAGGGGGAAACCAAACAACTCACATCGTGGCAGTCGACCGATGACGTCGTCTCCTGGGAATTCGAGGCCCCGGCCGGAGTCTACGACGTCTGGCTGAACTATTCGCACCAAGGAGGCGGCTCGACGATTCGTGTCGAACTTGGCGACCAGTACTTCACTTCCAGTCTGGCCAATACGGGCAACTGGAATACCTATCAAACCGATCGGTTCGGCACGATTACGATCGACCAGGCGGGGCCGAATCAAACGGGAACCGCCAAGCTGACGATTCGCCCCCAGGAGATCCGCAATGGCTACGCCATGGGATTGCGAGGCGTCGAATTGCGACCGGCGTTGGGCTCCCGAGTCATTCTTTCGGACAACGCCTGGGAGTTTCGCTTCGACGAGATTGATGCCCGCTACACGCGGTTCGTGATTCACGAGTACCTCGGGGAAGCGGTCGCGGTCAACCATGTGGAGATCTCGGGAGCCGATCGCGCCAAGCCTTACATTCCCACCGCAGCGGATGTGCTGTCCCTGTCGCAGAATGCCGTGCTGGAGATTGCCGGCGGCGATGTGGTGACGGCCAGTTACACCGACGATGTGACGCAGTCCAATGCTGGCGGCAGCCGACTCCTCACGCAAGAGCTCCAGGCAACCTATTTCAACGCCGCCGTGGCGTCGATTGCGTACGACTTTGAGCGGTCGCCCGGCGGTGCGGTATCGACCATTCGCAAACGATTGAAACGCGTCGAACCGGGCGAGCGTCTCATTGTCGAAATTCAGGATTATGACCGCGACCAATCGGCCGCCCGGGATCAGGTCGCCTTCGAAGTCGCAATCAACGACGGCCAGCCGGTGCAATTCAACGCGACAGAAACGGAAGATTACAGCGGGCTGTTCACCAAAGAGATTGACACCTCGGCCGAAGCGGCCGACGGCAAGCTGCTGGTCCAACGCGGTGATCGGATTTACGTCCGCTACCTCGACGAACAAAACACATTTCCCGGGCACTCGGTCCCGCGAGAAACGATCGTTTACGTCAATCAACCGAGCGATGCGGAAATTCAGATCCTGGAGAGCCATGTCGCGCCTGCGGCCGATCCCAAACGGCCCCCGCGGATCACCTACCATGCGCCAAGCGCGGAAGCGACCGTGAGTAGCGTCGCTTTTGAGGCACCGTTGACGATCGAAGTCATCGACCCGGATGCAGCTCGGGATAGCCGAAGCGAGGTGATCGTTCAAGTCAAAACGACCGATGGTGCCACGGCCGAGGTTCGCTGCGTCGTTTCCGGCGCGTTCGCTCAGGTCCCCCGCGCCAGCGCAGAAGAATGGGCACTCGAGGAAGGGCGGTTCGTCGGACAGATCGTCCTGCAGCTGGGCAGTCACACCAGTTCGGGAATCGTGCCGATTACGCCGGAGATGCCCCGTAACCTGATTGGTGGCGGGCGCCTGGATGATGCCGACGCGGAGAATCCGACGATGGATGAAAGCCTCGTCGCCCGCGTGTTGAACCTGACCGGTAAGGACCGCATCGCGGCCGGGTACCAGGACGAATTTCGCGTGGATGGAATCCCGAATCAGGTCGTCGCCGCGGGGAGGCTGATCTCCAATGGGCAGTTGGCGATTACCGACCGCGATTATGAAGACCCGATTGCCCAGTTGCACGTCGGCGAGAAGCTCTTTCTGCGGGTCGACGATGCGGACCAGGACGCCACCGACGAACGTGATACGGTCACCGTGGAACTCCGTTCGGCCTTTGGTGAATTGGAATCGGTGACGCTGGTCGAGACGCTGGTGCACAGCGGTGTCTTCACCGGTTCGTTCACGCTGCAATCCAGCGAGAAACCCGGCGAGAACAATCTGGATCCCGCGAACCCAATGGTGGAATGCTACTTTGGCGACACGCTCTCGGTGCGTTACGTTGATCGGGCCGCCAGCACCGAATCCGGCACGTTGGAATTGCTTGCCGAAGCGCCGGTGGTGGTCGGAACCGACGGTTTGGTCGCCGCCTTTAGCAAGACGTTCAACGACGAAAAATTGGCGGTCGAGACAAAGTTCCACGTTGCCGAGAGCTACTTCGAGCTGTTTAAAAGTCATCGAAGTCTGGGTCGCAAGGCGGAGGAGCAGTCAGACCTGGCGGCCGGCCGACGAATCTTGCGTGAAGTGATGGAGGATTACCCTGATCCCAAATACATCCCGCGGATCGCCTACCTGCTGGGCCAATTTTCGCAGGAACTTCAGCAATGGGACGAAGCGATCGAATCGTACGAGATGATCGTCCGCCAGTTCCCGGATCACGGCTTGGCACCGGATGCCCAGTACAAGCTCGCCCAGAGCCACGAAGAGGCGGGTGACTTCGATGCCGCCTTGGAAGCGTACGTCACCCTGGCCGCCACTTATCCCAAGAGCCCCTTGATCGCCAGCGTGATGATTCGCATCAGTGATTATTTCTACAAGTCCGAAGAATTCGACGTCGCGGCGCAAGTCGGAGAGAAATTTCTCGAACGATTTTCGGGGCACCAGTATGCCGCAAGAATCGCGTTTCGAATCGGCCAGTGCTTCTACAAGAGTGAGGATTATCGGGGCGCTGGCGACGCGTTTGATCGATTTGCCAAGTTGTTCCCGGATGACGAGCTAACGCCGGACGGGCTCTTTTGGTCGGGCGAGAGCAATCGAATGGCAAACAACAACCGCGAGGCCTTTCGTCGTTACAATCGCTGTCGGTGGGACTTCCCCGAAAGTGAAGCGGCCCGCTATTCACGAGGCCGCCTGGCATTGCCGGAGATGATCCAACAGTTTGAAGCGGAAGCACGCGCGATTGAAGCGCCGTAAAACACCTCGTCTCCCGGCCCCGCGCCGACACCGCCGTTGATGGCGGCCCCAACGCCCACCGCCGAATAACTTCCCGCCCGAAAACTTCCTTCCTGCCGTCGATGCTGCTCATGATTCAGATTCTGCTGACGTCCCTGTTACTGACCGTCGCACAGGCACCCCCCGTTGCGCCCGCTGGAGGGCAGGGCGGCACCGCCCCGGCGGCGGCCTCTGCCGGCGTTGCCGCGGCGGACGCTGATTCGCCCGTTAACGACGAGACCTCAAACGCTCCCGATGGCGATGCCTCGCAACCAGCATCGCCGGCAGCCGGTGGCGAAGAAGACGACGCTGATCAAAGCGACGGCGCTCCGCCACTGAATCCGGCGGCCAGCGATTCGGCGTCCTGGATTTCCCGGCTGGATGAGATTACACAATCCGGTGCGATCGGGCTGTTGCGGCAAGGTGGCTGGTTCATGTGGCCGATTCTCCTGATGGGGATCGTCGCAGCCGGCGTGATGATCGAGCGTTATCGCAGCTTGAAGATGCTGTCGACCGACTCGGCCGCCTTGCGCAGCCGCGTCCAAGAGTTGCTCAATGCCGACAACGTGGAAGAGGCGTTGCGGCTTTGCAACGGCGAACAGGGACCGGTCCCGGCCATTCTCTCTTCTGGATTGCGAAAATACCTCGTCCTGCGCAGGCTCAATTACGACGTTGGCCGCGTGGAAGAGCAGGTCGTCAAGGCGATGGACGACTACAGCGTCCACGTCGTCGCCGCGTTGGAGCGGCATTTGCCCGTCCTGGCGACGGTTTCCAGCGTGGCCCCCATGCTGGGCTTTCTGGGAACGGTATCTGGAATGATCACGTCGTTTCAAGACATCGTCGCGCAGATGGGGGAAACCAATATCGTCGAGGCTGCCGCTTCGGGGATCAGTGAAGCGCTGCTGACCACCTGCTTCGGCCTGATCATCGGCATCCCGGCCTTCATGGCGTTCAATTACTTCACCAGCGTGATCAACCGGTTTGTGCTGGAAGTCGAAGAGTCCGCGACGGAGCTGATCGAAGGTGTGACCCTGCAGTTGGCGCTCGGCGAATCGGTCGACGGTGCCGCGGCCGGCGGGAGCCCCGCTGCCAACCCGGCCAACAAACTGGCCGGGGCCGCAGGGCCAACGACCAGCTCGGAAAGCGAGTGACGCCGATGCGGATCGCACGCACCACAAAATTGCTGGTCGAGCCCCCCTCCAGCGCGACCGGCGACATTGCCTTCAACCTGATCGTCTTCTTCCTGGTCTGCGCTTCGGTGCAGCCCGATCGGGGGCGTCTCCAGGTGCTGCCGACCAGCGAGACGGCGGACGAAAAACAGCAACAGACTGAGAATATCGAGGTGCAGTTGACGCGCACGGCCGTCCTGGTCAACGGTGACGCCGTTCCCCTGGCCCGGTTCCCCGCGCAGATCAAAGCAGCGCTCGCCGCAAAGAAAACCCCCTCCGAAAAAGTCGTGATTGTCAAGAGTCGCCCGGACACGCCGTACCATCACTGGATCCGCGTGACCGCGACCATCGAAGACGCCGGCGGCATCATCACCCTTCAGTTGGAAGAAGAACGAGAAGTTATCGTTCCCTGAGGTAGACACGAACGCCATGAAGATCACCCGCCGCTCCGCCCGCGCCGAAGTTCCCAGCATGGCCATGGGGGACATCGCCTTCAATCTGCTGATCTTCTTCGTCATCCTCGCTCGCGCGCAGGACGACAGTCACCTGCAATGGACGCCCGCGGAGGCCAAGAACCTCCAGAACGCCACCAACTCGGTGGTCAGCGTCCTGATCGATTCCGACAGCAAGCTGTACCTCAACGGTCAACAGCTCGGCATCTCGCAGTTGGCCGGCCGTGTGGAATCGCTCCTCGAAGGCGCACCGTCCGGCGAACGTCCCGTGCTCCTGAAAATTCACAACGAAGCGTTGGCACAACGTTTCGAACCCGTCATCGAAGCGATCAGTGAAGCCGGCGGGGAACTCGTCCATATCGTCGAAGAAGATCGCGACTGACCTGACAAGGACAAGCATCATGGAACCGATCCGAGATCATTTCGAACAACAGCAGGCGCCCGTGGCCGGCATTTCCAAGGACCTGCATCGGTTAAAAACCGACGGCGCGGCCAGCGCGGCCGAACTACGGCAGTTCATTGGCCAACTACAGGGGCGTAGCCCCCAGGAAGTGATGGGGGTGGTGGCCCAAAGCGACCTGTTTCGCAGTATCCTCCTCGCGGCCGCGGGTTGTGCCGTACTGCTGGTGGCCTTGACCGTCATCCCCTACGCTCTGCTCGATCCGACCACGAAGACCCCAGTGGCCCAGCCC
>JAUIHJ010000468.1 GCA_030432015.1 bacterium | reverse complement strand
GTCGACCGCGTCCTACTCTGGCCGACTATGCGGTGATCGGAATCAGTCCGGCGCTGATCATGTTCTTGATCGGCAGCCTCGTGTTCTTCTTGATTACGATCTTGTACCAGGGGCAGTTTGATGTCCGCCTGAGCTTCATCATGGCGATGTTCATCATGGCGGCGGTCAGCATTGCCAGAATCTCGATCGAACAGGGCCGCGAATACGCCTCGCTCTTCGCCGTGCCATTGGCTGGCGTGACTCTGTATGCCATGTTTCAGTTTGTCGAGTTCGGTGGCGCGTTCGCGCGGTTGAGCAGCATCTTCAACGTCGCCCTGATCGCCATAATCTGGTTTCTCGCCGACAAATTGACCTGGGACTGTACGGTCATTGACGAAAATCAGGACCAGTCGGGGCAAGGCCTGCTGCAAACGGCGGGCATGGACGACGAGCAGCCCGAGGTCGCAACGGAAGCTGCCTCGGATGATCCGGGCGAACCGCCTCCACCTGTCGCCACCGGGCTGTGGCAGAAGTTTGTCGAGCACCGCCGGAGGCCCCATGCACCCGGCATTTGGGTCATCTACTTTTCAATCGCAGCGCTACCAATCTTCGGATTCGGACAGATGTTCCTGCGAGATTCCGTCAGCCGCCGCTACGCCTTCAAACTGCTGGTGATTTTTGTCGCTTCAGCCCTGGGACTCTTGCTGACCACCAGTTTTCTCGGACTGCGACGCTACCTGCGGCAACGACGCTTGGAGATGCCGCCCGAAATGGCCGGCACCTGGCTGGGTGTCGGCGCCGTCATGATTGTGGCGCTGCTCCTGGTCTGCATGTTGATGCCGCGCCGCAACGCGGAATACTCGATCAGCGACTTGGCCTTCTTAAACTCGCCCATCGACCTGCCCGTCTCCGACTGGGCGGTCGGCAACGATGGCCAACAACAGGATGATGCCGAACGCACGATCAAGCAGGACGATGCCGCACAGCAGATGGACGGCCAGCAAGGGGAGGGTGGTCACAACGAATCAGCCCAAGGGAAGAGCGGAGGCAACTCGCAGCAAACCAAAGGTCAGCCGGGTGGAGAAAAGTCGGGCTCACAAGGTTCCGGTCAAAAGGAACCCCAGGGCAAACAGCAATCCGGCGGTGGTTCGCAAAACAAGTCGCCGGATCCGTCGTCCTCATCGCAGCCGCAGCAACGGCAGCCGTCACAACAACAGGGAAAGCAGGGTAATCAAGGAGACCGTCCCCCGGAGACCCAGGGGGACCAAACGTCCCAGTCGCAGCAGTCCCCAGACAAGCAGCGCCAGAACGAGTCGCAAGACGGCAATCAGCAGGACCAGGATCCGGCAGATCCCGCCGGCGACTCGCCAGATTCAGACGACGGAACTCAACCGCGACAGCAGGAGGACGCGCGGCAAGACGCATCGTCAGATTCACAATCACAATCACAATCGAAGACCTCGCGGCAATCACGTTCCAATCAGCAGAACGCTGCGCCGCCAGCGAAACCGCGCCCGAACCCATCGCAGTTGTTACGCAATCTCAGCCCGACGCTCGGCGGCATCTTCAAGGCCCTGTATTGGTTGATCGCCATTGCCGTGGTGGGCTATTTTCTCTGGAAACATTGGGAGCAGGTGCGCCACGCGATGCAGAACTTCATCCAGGCGTTGCGCGACCTCTGGGAACGACTGTTTGGCGGACGGGCCGTTGATGCGGAGGCCGAGGCTGCTTCCGCCGCAAAGGAAGCAGCACCGACTTGGCGACCCTTCTCCGATTTCGCGGACCCCTTCTCGGCCGGCCGCGCGGACCGCATGTCGACCGAGGAGTTGATCGGCTACACGTTTGAAGCGTTCGAGGCGTGGGGACGTGAAAACGGCTGCCAGCGGCTCGCCGAACAGACGCCGATCGAGTTTGCCAAGGCAGCGATCCGATCTCACGACAGGCTCGGCAAGCAGGCGCTCCGCGTGGCCGAACTTTACAATTGGACCGCGTTCGGCAAGACCGCGGTACCTGCGGCGAATCGCGAACACCTGCGCCGTTTTTGGCAGGCCCTCTCCTCCGGCGCGGTCGCTTGAGGCGTCGCCACTCAGTTACATCGCCCTGCCGTCACATGGTTGCGACCGTCTGGATCTGGTCCGCATCTTCGCGAGCTTTGGCGACAACAACGCTGGAACCTTCCGCCGTATCGATCCTCACGCGGGGTGTGGCTGGCACGTCGCGGGTATAGCGGAGCGTCAACGCCGCGGCAAACTCCAGGGCATCCGCGTGAGGCGGTCCGACTAACATGGCATGAGGTCCGTAGTAGTTTTCAGGACAGAGAATCGCCGTGCTGGTGGCATCCGGTGCCTCATGCAGGGCGACCAGTCGGTAATTCTCTTCCAGGTCCCGCCCCAGGATCACCTTGGTCTCTGGGTTGTAGCGAAAATGGCGGCCGTGCTTCAATAATTCGAAATCCCAGCGTTGCGCCAGGGTTGGCATCTCAATCAAGTCGAATACTTTTTGAGAAAACCGCGGCTCGGTCAGCGCACAGCCCGTCGACGGTGTGGGAATATCCTCGAATCCGAACTGCTTCGCCAATTTGATCAGACCTTTGCGACTCCGACCCTCAAAGGCGTAGAGCTTCTCCCGATCGACCCACCCCTCGCGTTCCGGCAGTGTCTTCGGCAAGAGTTTCGCAGAGAGTGGTCGCAGCAACAGGTCTTCCAGATCCGAATGGTAGGAAATGACATTCAAGTCTTTCCTTTTTTGGCTCATCGGCCGCTGGCCAACCACTTCACCGCTGACGATAAAATCGGCGCCGACTTGATCCATGAAGACCTTCGCCCGGTCGAACATATAGATTCGGCAATCAACGCAAGGATTCGCCCCCTTGCCATATCCGAACGTGGGTTTGCGCACCAGGTCCAGATAATCATCCTCCTGGCCAACGACGGTCATCCTGACACCCAAGTCACGGGCGGCCTGCGATGACTGATCCTGGCAGCAAGTAAAAATGGTTTTGAAATTCAGGGCTTCAACTTCAACGCCTTGCTCCTGCATGATGCGAATCACCAGCATGCTATCGAGACCGCCGGATAACAGCGCGACACAACGTCTAGGGTTACTCATTGCTCCATCTCTGTTCGTTTCGGTTCACGAACGTTGAAGAAATCGTGTTGGATGTTCCGTCGCTGCGGTCGCCAGACGGCAAATTCCCACGCTCTGTCGAGCGCGACGACGACCAATATTTTTTTGACTGGGGGCCTTGGGAAGAATCCGATGCTGTCATTCAACGTAAGGAATTGGCTGATCGGTCAGTTCGGCCAACGCATTATGTGCTGCGTGCTGCTCGGCCTCTTTCTTATTGCGTCCCCATGCTGCGTGGTACTTTCGGCCCTTGATCTGCGCGGCGACCCGAAACGACTTGGCATGATCCGGCCCCTGCTCCTCAATCAGAAGATACGTAGGGGTTGTGGCGAAATCCCGTTGGGCCATTTGCTGCAGGGCCGACTTGTGATTCCCGCCTAATTCGCCTGCCTCGACGCCGGCCACCTCCGGTTCCACATATCGAAAGATAAAATCGCGGGCAGGTTCACTTCCGCCGTCCAGGTAGATTGCCGCCGACAGAGATTCAAAAACGTCTGCCATCAGCGAATCTGGGACTTCTGGATTCGCCGCCATGCCCTTGCCAACGATCAGGCACTCCTCAAGCCCCATTTGCTTGCTGAACCGGGCGCACGAGCGGCGGCTGACGACAACGGACTTGATGCGTGTCAGGTCACCTTCGAGAAAATTCGGAAACTTGTGGAAGAGGAACTCGCACACCACCGCGCCGAGAATCGCATCGCCGAGAAACTCCAGTCGCTCGTTCGAGGCCAACCGACTGTCGGCGCTTGAAGCATGCGTCAACGCGCCGAGCAACAATTTGCGGTCGCGAAATGTGTACCCGATTCGCTCCTGGCATAGATCGAGCTTCGAAAGCTCATCAACTGGTAACTCCGCATCGGGGGCGGATCCAGCGGACTCCGTCATGAGTCGTCTCGTCATCTCGTTTGGCGTGAACTGGCACGGACGGAGATTCGGTTGGCCACAAGGACACGATGACCAACCGAATCAACGCACGAACGGTGAATTGCACAATGCGACGTAACCCTATCAGCGAAAACACTTTTTGTCAACGCAGCCGTTCCCCAGGAGCGGGCACATCTGACCGCCCTTCGGCCGTCCCTGAATCACACCTCCGCGACCATCGCCAGATGCCTTCACGAGAACCGATCCGCAGGAATCGCATTGGCGTTTAAGCGTCGCCGACTATAATTCCGCATATCACTTGTGCTTAACGCCGTCGCTTGACTGCAAAATTTAAAAGGAACGATAACGATGCAGAATGCCCTGCAACGCTGGAATTACCTGGTCGCTCTGGCCTGCTCGACCACCATCGCGCTGACCTTTCCGGTTTCGGCAGACGATGACATGCCGGCCGCCATCAGCCATGCAAATTCGCTGTCACGCGCATTCCGCTCGGCCGCCAAAACGGTGACACCTTCGGTCGTCACCATTATCGCGAAACAAAAAATTACGTCCGGAAGCGGACGTCAACAGGGCCTGCGCGACCTTTTGAACGACCCCGAATTGCGGCGACTTTTTCCTGATGGTCAAATCCCCTCGAACCCGGAAGATGACAATGATCAGGACTCGCCCGAGTTTCCCGGTTTCAATGCCCATGTCGGCTCCGGCGTCGTAATCGACGCGGACGGAATCGTGCTGACCAACAATCATGTCGTCGCCGAGGCGGATGAAGTCATTGTCCGCTTGCAGGACGGTTCGGAAATTACAGCCACCGAAATCCGTCGTGATCCGCTAAGCGACGTGGCAATCGTAAGATTCACTCCAGAGTCAGCACTCACCGCCGCGAAATTCGGCGACTCCAGTCGTCTCGAAATCGGTGACTGGGTGATCGCCATTGGCAGTCCATTTGAATTGGAAGCGACCGTCAGTGCCGGCATCATCAGTGCCAAGGGGCGAGGTATCGGCCGGATTCCGCGAGGTCGCCTGATCCAAACCGACGCTGCCATCAACCCGGGAAACTCAGGCGGTCCGCTAGTCAGCCTGGATGGAAAGATCATCGGGATCAACACCGCAATCGCCACCAACAGCGGCGGTTACCAAGGGGTCGGTTTTGCGATTCCCATGAATCAGGCCAAGTGGATCAGCCAGGAACTCCTCGAACACGGCGAGGTCCGTCGTGCGTGGTTGGGAATCAGGATCGGTGAACTAAACGCCGATGCCGCCCGGCGTCTGAAATTAAAGGCTCGATCGGGTGTCCGTGTCGTGGATGTCCTGCGAGAAAGCCCGGCCGAGAAAGGGGGACTGTTAAGCGATGACGTCATCATCAAGTTCGGTGATGTCGCGGTGCGGTCGCCTGGAGACCTTCAGGCGGCCGTCGAGCAACAACCGATTGGATCTGCCCGCAAGATGATCGTTGTGCGGGACGGCGACGACGTCACGCTGGACGTTACGCTGGCCGCCCTGCCAGATGTCGCCGGCGGCCCCCGGCGGGCCCCCGAATGACAGCCGCCCCAAGGTTGACCCCCGAAACGATCAAACCCCGTTCGGCGGCAGTCGATTGACGGGCTCGTTTTTCGCTGTCCAGCGGATCGGATGGGGAAAATGGGCTTGCTGGCATCAAATTCCGTGTGCCGGTGCCGAGGAATGCGCCGCGGAATCACGCTCGGTCAGTTCGCTGGAAAACACAGCTTTGTGGTGCAACGCGTTGCTCGGCGAGCGTTAAATCGATTTCAAGCGTCGGACTGAGCCTTGCGGTACGTCCGCGAACAGGCACTCGGAACACCGGTCGCAGTGGGGGGCATCGTCGCGATTCGGCCAATCCGCTAAACTTCCGGGTGCCGCCCCGCCGGCGCTCACACACCTCCTTGCGGCACCGTTTGACTCGATTCAGCTTGCGGATACCAGCCGCCATTTCGAGTCGTCACGCTAATTTACCCAGCCGGCCTGATGGCTTCGCAACCTCTTCATCTTCGGTGATGGCATGATCAACACACTTTACTTGCCTGAACTGCGCGAGATGTTGAATGAGGATGACAGCGCGGAATTGCGTGAATTCTGTACGGCCCTGCATCCCGCGCGGACGGCCGAGTTCATGGAAGGCTTGACGGCCAGCGAATCATGGCAGGTGATGCGGCATGCGCCGCCCTGGCTGCGGGGCCAGATCTTCGCGTTCCTGGAGGAAGAAAAGCAACGGGAGATTCTCGAGTCACAAGATCGAACCGAGATCGCCGATCTGGTGGGCGATCTCGCGGCCGATGACCGAGTCGACCTGCTCGATGATATCGACGAAATATTGTCGAAGAACTCCTGCCTTTTATTGCGGATGAACTGGGGGCAAGCCAGGAAAGAGTCGTGATGGGTGCAAGTCTGGGTGGACTTATGAGTGGTCTTTTGGCCCTGAACCACCCCCACCTGTTTCAAACTGTCATAAGTCAATCGGGGGCTTTTATAGGTAGCCCAGATGAGCTGGATTTTTACTCGGGTAAAAGCTCCTGGGTTTTAGAAACTTTGCAGCAGGAAAAACCCTTGCCCCTGCGCTGGTATGTTGATACCGGGAAGCTCGAGTGGCTTTACCCCATCAATAAACAAATTGCTGAAACTCTGCAAGCCAAAGGCTATGACACCAGCTACGCGGAGCGAAACTC
>JAUIHJ010000467.1 GCA_030432015.1 bacterium | reverse complement strand
CGCTGCGGTCAAGACGCGCATGGACCTGGCGAATTGGCTCACCGACCAACAGCACCCGCTCACCGCACGCGTCACCGTGAATCGCTTCTGGCAACAATTCTTCGGCGTGGGCCTGGTCAAGACCTCCGAAGATTTCGGCGCCCAGGGAGAATACCCCAGCCACCCGCAGTTGCTGGATGATTTGGCGGTCAATTTCGTACGATCAGGCTGGAATGTAAAGGCGCTGGTGCGGTTGATCGTCATGTCACAAACCTACCAGCAATCGTCGCGTGCCCCGGTCGCGGCGTTTCGTACGGATCCGGAAAATCGCCTGCTGGCGCGGGGTTCGCGATTCCGTTTGGACTCGGAGATGATCCGCGACCAATTCCTCTCGGTGAGCGGTTTGCTCAACATGGCGATGACAGGAAAAAGCGTGAAGCCTCCGCAGCCGCCGAATCTCTGGAAGAGCGTGTCGATGGTATCGTCAAGCACCTATGCATTTCAGGCAGATACCGGCGATCGCATCTTCCGCCGCAGCGTCTATTCGTTCTGGAAGCGCGCCATGCCGCCGCCACAAATGACGATCTTCGATGCACCGACGAGAGAAAGTTGTATCGCCAGACGCGAACGGACCAACACGCCCGTCCAGGCGCTGGTCCTGATGAACGAAGGACAGTTCTTTGTCGCGGCCAAGACGTTTGCGAGGCACTTGCTGGGCCAGACGGACCTCAGCGAGGAAGACCGCCTGACATTCGCTTATGAATCCGTAACGTCTCATCGTCCCGACCCGGTCGAGTTGGCCAGCCTACAGCATGGCTTGCACGCGCTCCGCACGATTTATCGGGACGACGTAACCGCTGCCCAGGAACTTGCGGCGGAGGGGCCGGAGACCAACGATGCAGAACGTATCGAGTTGGCAGCGTATACGATGCTGATGAATTCCCTGTTTAACCTCGACGTCGCCAAAACACGGGAGTAACCGATGCACCCGATCGATTCGTATCAAGCCGTCCAATCCCGCCGCCAGTTCCTGAATCGATCGTCGGTGGGTTTGGGTGCCGCGGTGCTCGGCTCGCTGGCCGCGAGGCAGGGCAGGGCAGGCGCACTCGGCGCGACGCACTTTGCACCGCGGGCCAAGCGGGTCATCTTTCTCTTCATGGCCGGCGCACCCAGCCAGGTGGATCTGTACGACTATAAACCCGGCCTGGCGGAGAAATTCAAAGAGCCCTTGCCGCCGGAAGTGCGCGATGGCCAACGCGTCACCGCCATGACGCGAAACGCAGCGCACCTGATACAGCCGTCGATGTTCAAGTTCGCACAGCACGGCGAGGGTGGCCTGTACATGTGCGAACTGCTGCCGCATCTGGCAGCCGTGGCGGACGACCTCTGCCTGATCAAGTCGATGCACACCGACGCCATCAACCACGACCCCGGCAAGACGCTGATTTGTACCGGCTCGCAGATTCCCGGTAAACCGAGCCTGGGAGCGTGGCTGAGCTACGGCCTGGGGTCGCTCAATCGCGATCTGCCGGACTTCATTGTGTTGAATTCCGCGTTCTGGTCCGGTGATCAGGCCAACGTACAAGCCCTCTATAGTCGGCTCTGGGGGACCGGCTTCCTACCATCAAAACACCAGGGGGTCGCCTTTCAGTCGTCGGGGGATCCCGTGCTCTTCCTGTCAAACCCGCGGGGCGTCAGCCGCGCCAGCCGCCACAAGATGCTGGACCTGGTCACGCAACTCAATCAGAAACACGCCGGTGAGATTGGTGATCCGGAAATCCAGACCACGATTGCCCAACAGGAGATGGCGTTCCGCATGCAAGCGTCGGTCCCGGAATTGACCGACCTGGCAGCGGAGTCGCAACAGACGCTGGCGATGTACGGCCCGGAAGTTGAGAAGACCGGCTCATTCGCCCGCAATTGCCTGTTGGCCCGACGGATGATGGAACGGGGAGTTCGATTCGTACAGGTTTACCACCGCGGCTGGGACCATCATTCGGCCTTACCAGGAAAACTAACACGCCAAGCCTACGACATCGATCAACCGTGTGCGGCCTTGATTGCCGACCTCAAGCAGCGCGGCATGCTGGAGGACACGCTGATCGTCTGCAGCGGCGAGTTTGGCCGCACGGTCTACTGCCAGGGTAAGCCAACGGCGACCAACTACGGGCGCGACCACCACCCACGCTGCTTCACCGCCTGGATGGCCGGCGGCGGTATCCGTGGCGGCATCGAACACGGCCGGACCGACGAGTACAGTTACAACATTGTGGACCAGGACGGTCAGAAATCGACCCGCTTTGAAGATGATGCGGTGCACATTCGCGACCTCAATGCCACCATCCTGCATCAGCTCGGAATCGATCACCGACGGCTGACATTTCGGTTCCAAGGCTTGGACCAGAATCTCACCGGTGTCGAAGAAGAAGCCCACGTCATTCGCAAGATCTTGAGTTAGCCGGCGCGGATACGATGTGGATATTGCCCGCAGCCGCCGGAGGCTGCAGGCTCAGTCGCGCCAGGGGCCGCCGGGGCTCCACCGACCGGAGAACGGTCGCCCTTCGCTGAGCGACGCGGTTGGCGGCATCAGGAACGGCTCGAGCACCTCAATCACCTCGGGCAAGTCAATCCGCTCGCTGGTCAGCTTGCCTTTTCGCAGAAATGCGCGCCACTGTGTCTGCTTGGGCTTGTCCTGCGAAAAGGTCGGCGTCAATGCCAGCGGTGGTGACATGGGAGGTGCGGTCCGACGTCGAGTGAATGTGGCTTGCAAGGCGGCATGAAGAGTCGCGCCATCAAACGAGTATTCATTGGCCAAGGTCCACAGATCAAAGAAATCTTTCATGCGACTGTTGGCCATCCCCAACACAACCATCGCTTGAAACTTCTCGGCGACCACGGTTTCGCGCGGGTACGCACTCAGGAAAGGGGACGGGAAATCAAGCAGCGTGGGGTATTTAATGCCGATCGGCCCCGGCGTGATCGCGTCGCCAAAGCCGACGTCAACCTGCAACGGAAGCCGAGCATTAGCGAGCCGCGCGTCGACGCGGAGGCGGATCCCCTGGTACTGATCTTCATCCTTGATCGACGTGCCACGCACCCGGTCCGAGAGAAATTCCAGACCGTCTGGTTCGACCGGCTGCTGACAAATCTGACGGAAGATGGTTTCAAACTGCTCGATCGTGCCTTCGCCATGGCCGAGCAGGTCGACGTCGCGTGTCGGCCGATGCGGCTGATCGCTCCAGAGTTGAAACAAGCATGCACCCTTGAGCACAAACGCCTCCGCGTGCGGTGAACGTGCCAGTCGATACAACAATCGCTCCAAGCCATAACGCGTGAGGACAAGATGAAAGTCCTCGCCGTTGGCACGCGCCAACTGGGTTAACCGCTGACGGACCGACGCCGCCAGATTCCGCGCAGGAACGCTGCGGGGAGTGACCACGGGGGCATGAATCGTGTGATGCGCGGGCTCGAGGCCGTCCACTGCCATTATGTCAATGCCTCGAAATAGGGTCGCATCACGTTGGTCATGCGGCAGACCTGGGCGGCTTCCCACAATTGGTCCATCGTCGCCCGCTTCTGCCGCCAACAGTCACGCAACGCTTCGATGCCGACCTCCAAGCCGATCTTGTTGCGAAACTTGAAACAATCGGCCACCGTCTTGGCCGGCGAGTAAACACGGGCGGGCACTTTCTCGATTTCCCGCTCGTCGATGCCAAACTCCAACGCCGCACCAGAAAATCGAACGATCCGCAGTGCCGGATAGTCGACCTGAGGAAGCCACGCCTTGGGTGGGATCGCCAGCCAGATCTCAAACGGCGCCTGGGTCGTTAAGTCGTGAAACCGAAGTGCGGAGAGGAGACAAATCACGCCGCCCGGTACGCGGCGGCAGGCCTCGGCCAGCGTCTGGTTTTCGCCCATGTCCGCGCCCGCCGCAACATAGATCCCACGGCCCGGACGCTCCAGGAGCCCCTCGTCACACAGGCGGCTGAGATACGCACGAGGAATCCGTAATTCCTGCAAGTCGCGCGGACGCAAGACCCCCCTCTGGCGAACCAAATCCAAGACCTGCTGACGATGACTGAGCTGACGGTCGTCCACTTGAGCCACCTGAGATTCAACGCTCGCTGCCACGCAATTGCGCCATTTCCTAGGACAATAAACACAAATACCAAGGTTATGTATCACAACGACCGAGGGTCGCCAGATTCAGTTTCGGCAGTCCGATGCCAGTACCGCCGGAAAAAAACGGGGGGCCCTGACTTTACTTCTTGCCACTCGACGCGTCAGCGAGGGATGACGTCCTGGCTTCATGCCGCAGGCATGTCCGATTGCAGCCTGGGATGCAGCGCCCGCGGGGTTTGTCGTCCGGTCGCTCGCGGGCCCTGATCGTCGGCGGCTGCGGGCTTTCCGAGGGAATGACATTTGGTAATATACACAAGTTCACCACCCGACCCATGTGCTCCCTTCTTTGAAATGAACCACACGGATGGCCGAGTTCAAGTTCATTCACGCTGCCGACCTGCACATTGATAGCCCGCTTCGCGGCCTGGAAACCTACGCGGGTGCCCCGGTCGAACGGCTCCGCGGTGCCACACGCGAGGCGCTCGAGAACCTGGTCGCACTGGCCATCGAGCAGCAGGTTGCCTTTGTCATCATTGCCGGCGACCTGTTTGATCGTCAGTGGCAGGACATGAACACCGGCCTGCGGACGGCCGAGCAGTTTCGTCGCCTGTTACGGGAAAAGATTCCGGTTTATCTGATTCGGGGAAACCATGATGCGGCGAGCAAAGTGCGGCAGGCGGTCAGCTGGCCGGACAACGTGCACGAGTTTTCCGTTCGCAAGCCCCAATCATTCGAACTCAAGGAACTTGGCGTGGCCCTGCATGGCCAGGGGTTTGCGCATCGCGAATGCCTCGACGACTTGGCCGCCAGCTATCCCGACCCGGTCGCGGAGATGTTCAACATTGGCGTGCTGCACACCAGCCTGACAGGGAGTGCCCAGCACGATCCCTACGCCCCCACGTCACTGGATACGCTGCTTCAACATGGCTACGACTACTGGGCGCTCGGGCATATCCACCAGCGTAGCGATCCACCTCTGCATGTGAATCCGCACATTGTCTATGCCGGCAACACACAGGGGCGTCACATTCACGAATCTGGTGCCAAGGGCTGCTTGCTGGTCACCGTCTCCGACGGCACCGTGACGGAACTGGAATTTCACGAAACGGACACGGTCCGCTGGCAAGCCGCCGAGGTCAAACTCGATGCCAACGACGACCTCCCGGAGTTGCTCGCCGCGGTTCGCCAGGAGCTAACGCGTTGCCAGGAAGTCGAACGATCACAAAGCAACGCTTCGGAGGAGCCCCTCCTGCTTGCGATTCGTCTGACCATCAGCGGCACCTGCCGGGCTCATCGCGGACTCAGCAGCCCCCTTGAACGGGAAGAGACGTTGGCGGAGATCCGCAATTCGGCTAATGAGCTGGACGATTTGTGGATTGAAAAAGTAGTGCTCCAAACGCGCCCGCCGATTGATCTCGACCAGTTGGCAGCGAGCCCGGACTTGATGGGCGAACTCCTCCGCATGATTGACGCGATCGCGACCGAAGATGATCGCGTGGCAGACTTGGCCGGGGAGTTGGGCGGGCTGCCCGCCAAGCTGGGCACCGAATTAGAAGGGCTCGATGTCGACCTGCACGATGCGGACCAGTTACGTCATTGGCTCGAGCGTGCCAAGGGACTGCTGGTCGACCGCTTGCTGGAGGTCGAGGGATGAAGATTCGCCAGATTGAAATCGAAAACTATGGCGTTTTTCGCGATCAGACGTTCGACTTTGATGGCCGCATCGCATTGGTCTATGGGCCGAATGAAGCGGGGAAGTCGACCCTGTTACAATTGATCCGCGAGCTGCTGTTTGGTTTCAAGTCGAGCAACCACCCCTACGTTTTCTCTGATCATCAAGGCGAGTTGGCCGCCACGGCCGTCTTGGATTTTACCGACGGCGCCCAGTTACGATTTCGCCGTCGCAAAGGTCGCAAGAACGAAGTGGTCGGCCTGCTCTCGCCTCATGATCGCGAGATTGATGCCCACGGGCTGAGCGGACTGCTGGGCCATGCCGAACAGTCGACCTACGAGCACGTCTTCGGATTTTCCCTGAAGGAATTGGCAGCCGCGGACGAAAGTCTCAAGCACGCGAATCTGACCGAAGCACTCTTCGGCGGCGGCTTGGGTGGCCTCGCCAATTTCCAAAGCGTGCAACGGCAATTCAAAGACGATGCAGAGAAGCTCTACAACCCGCGGGCCCGCAAAGGGCCCGTGATCAACCAGACGCAGGCGCAGATCAAAGCGTTGGCCAGCGAACTCCGCGACGCCATGGTCAAGCCGGCCGACTACGGCAAACTGCTCAAGCAGAGCGAAGCCCGTCAGGAGCAAATCTCCGATCGAAAGGCCAGCCTGCGGGAACTGCAAACGGAAGCAGCGAAGGTACAACGGCTCGCCCGCGCCTGCGAGCCGTGGAAACACGCCGTCGCGGCCCAACACGAGCTCGAAACGATTTCGGTCCCGTCGGAGATGCCATCGGACGGCGCGACTCAGCTCGCCCGGCTCAAAGAACGGCAGCATGAAACCGACCAAGAGTTGGCCGAATTCGAACAAGAGTTGCGCGAGGCACAACTGGAGCTTGAGGCGTTACAGCTTGCGCCTGAG